>NZ_QKLN01000018.1:0-125014 GCF_003225665.1 Pseudomonas sp. TKO26 | reverse complement strand
TCGTCGCCCGCACCACCGGCCCGGGCGACGAAGCTGCCGTCCAGGTACAGGCCATTATTGGAAGCGAAGCTGATACTGCCGCCATTGCTGGCCACCTGCACCCGCCCCTGGCCGGGAATATCCAGGGCTGCCTGGGTGCCGGAAGCATCCAGGCGGGCACCGTCGCGCACCACCACGAACAGATCGCTGGCCTTGGCGATGCCGGTGGCCAGGTCGATCTCGCCGCCGATGCTGATCTTGCCGCCATCGCGTACCTGGCCATAGCTGCGGCCACGGTTGTCCACCGCGCTTACCGCACGGGCCGCAACATCGATCAGCGCCTGCTCGCCGACCCAGATCGAACGCCCGTGGCCGGCGGCATTGGCCGCCTCGGAGCTGGCCACCGTCAGCCCACCCAAGCTGACGCTGCCACCCCAGGCATTGAGGGTGCCGTTCATGGTCAGTTGGCCAACGCTGCGCAGGTTGATGGCCTGCCCCGGATCGACAGTGATCACCGCGCCCTGGCCCACTGTCAGCGCCGTGCTGGCCAGTTGTGCGGCCGTGGAGTACTGGTTGCCCGCGGTCAGGGTCAGCCCCGCGCCACGGCGCTGGGTCAGCACGCCCTTGGCCGCATCCTGCTGATAGAGATCCGGATGCCAGGTTTCCAGCACGCTGTCCGCCGCACTGCCACTGACGGCATTGCCGGCCTGGGCACTGACGCGATAGGCCGGCATCGTCACATCGACCCGGGCACCGTCGGCCACCTTCAGCCCTTCATTGCCGGTGATGTCGTAGGCGGCGAAGCCCTTGTTGAAGAAGTCCCCCGCCAGTTGCAGGGTGCCGGCCTCGGGCGCGGCATTGCTGGCGCCAATCAGCACCTTGTGCGCCTGCAAGGCCAGGGTGCCGCCACCGTTGACCCCGTAGCCGCGCAGCTGACCCTTGAGGTCGAGCTGGCCATCGGCGGCGAGCGTCGCGTCGCCGCCCTTGCCGCCGCTGGCCTTGCCGTCGTAGCCGATGCTGGCCCCGGAGCTGACCTCCACCAGGCTGCCGCTGGCCAGATTCAGATCGCCGCTGCTGCGCAACGACACCTTGCCGCCATTGATAAAGGCCAGGCCGCTGTTGTCCTGGGGGCTCAATGCCAGGTTGCTCCAGCGCCCGGAAGCGTCCAGGCGCACCCCGCTGGCCACATCGACCCGGGCCGATACGCCGCCGGGGGCGAAGATCACGTCGCCGACCGCAAAGTTGCGGTCCATATCCACCTGCCTCAGCACGTTGCCGGCATTGATGCTGCCGCCATGGGCCGTGAGGTTGGCGTTGAGCTTGACCTGGGGCCCGAACAGGGTGATATCGCCGCCGTCGGCCACCTGCAGCGCGCCATTGACCTGGATCTGCTGCTTGGCGCCAACCTTGATCGCCCCCAGCTGGAAGCCGTTGAGTGTGTCGCTGTCGAGCACCAGCTGGCCCTGGCGGCTGGCCGGCAGGGCCGTGGCGAGGTCCAGGCCAGCGGCGATCTTCTGCTGGTTGGCGTCGATCAGCACCTGATCGGTGACCGGGTTCAGCGCATAGCCCAGGGTGCCGCTGGTCTTGTTGTAGATCGGCGTGTAGCTGCCGATGATCAGTTGCGCGCGCTGGGCCGTGGCCTTGTGCGACTGCTGGTAGCCGTCGAGCTTGAGGTTGGGCGCCTGGGTCTGGCGATCGCCCTTGAACACCTCGCTGATCAACTGCCCTTCGAGCACCGCGTTGCTGGTGCCGATCACCAGCTTGCCAGCGTCGCGGCCAACGGTATAACCGGCCTCGTAGCGCTGCTGCTGGGCGATCAGCGGGTTGTAGTAATAGTCGGTGCGACCCCAGCGCGGGCTGCTGTCCACATAGCCCTTGTAGATGCCGGTATAGAGCAGGTCCCCCGGCGCCCGGGAGAGCTCGTACAGGCGCCCGTCGACGCCCTTGAGCCAGGTCTGGCGGATATAGCCGGCCTGCACATCGACGGTGCCGCCGGAGAGGTTCAACTGGGCGCCGGACTGGGTCACCACGTCCTTGCCGGTAAAGGTCAGGGTGCCGCCCTGGGCCATCCACTCGCCGATATTGTGGCCCTGGGTACCCAGGTAGCCGCCCACTTCCAGCAGGCCGCCGGCGGTGTACCAGCGGTCGGTGGCGTAGCCGTTGGTACCGGCCGGGACAAAGATCAGCTCGCGCAGGTCGACCCACACATCGTTGTTGATCAGCTTGCCGCTGTCGCGGTTGCCCGCCGAGTCGCGCTGTTCGTTGCCCTGGACATTGATCTTGATGTTGTTGGACTCCATCGCCACCTTGACCCCGACGGCGCCGGATACATCGATCACCGCGCCATCGCGCACCAGGCTGCGCTGCCCGGCGCTGACCGCCACCTGGCCGCCGGTGGCCAGGGTGATGGAGCCTTTCTGGAAGTCCACGGTGCCGCCACTGACGATCTCCACCCGCGACTGGTCGCTGCGATCGGCCACGCTGCTGAGGTTGTTGAACTGCCCGGTGATCAGGTTGGTCGGGGTGCCGTCGAGGTTGATCAGGCCATTGTTGCGCTGGCTGTCCAGGGCGGTGCTGCCGCTGCTGTCCAAGAGGATCGCGGTGGTGCTGCCCTGCCCCAGGGTCACGCTGCCACTGCTGTCGCTGGCGGAGTTGAGCAGGTGGATGGTGCCGCGGGTGTCCACCGAAGTGCTGGCCAGGGCCACGCCGTTCTGCATCACCTGATGTCCGGACAGGGTGATATCGCCGCTTGCGGCCATGATCAGGCCGCTGTTGCTGACCGTACCGGCGCTGCTGCCGGCCTTGAGCGAAGTGGCCACTTCATTGCCGCGGGTGGTGGAGCGCTGGTTGCCGTCGGTGCCCACCCCGCGGCGGATATAGAAACTGTCGCCGGCGGCCAGGGTGGTCTGGCCCCTGGCGGTGACTATGGTGCCGGCGTTCTCCACTTCGGCCCCCAGCAGCAAGGCGTAGCCGCCAGAGTCGGTGGACTTGGCCGGAGCATGGGTCTGGATCAGCGCGCCGCGCTGCACCTGGACCTTGCCCAGCGCATCGGTGAAGGTCGGCTGGCTGCCGTTGGCGTCCACATAGAGCCCGCGCTGGGTGAACTGCTCGTCGCTGATGGTGGCGGCGGCCGCCACCAGGTTGCGCACATTGACCTGGCTGGTGCCGCTGAAGATCACCCCGTTGCGGTTCATGATCATCACCGTACCGGCGCCCTTGATCTGGCCCTGGATCTCGCTCGGCCGGCCATTGGGGTCGTTGACCTTGTTCAGCAAGGCCCAGTTGGACTGCTGCTGGAAATCCACCGTGGTGTTGCGCCCGACGTTGAAGGTTTCCCAGTTGAGGATGGCCTTGTCGGCGGTCTGCTCGATGCTCACCGTGGTCTTGCCGCCGGACTGGCTCTGCACTGGCCCCTTGGCGTTGATCCAGCCCTGGGTCAGGCTGTTGTCGACCTTGAGCCCGCCCTGGCCGAGGCCGTCGGGAATGCTGCTGACGCTGCCGAACGCCGCCTGGCGCGCCGCGGCCTGGGCCGCCTGCTGCGCGGCGATGGCGGCCACCGTGGAATTGAGGTTGCCCAGGGAGCGTTGCAGTTGCTGGTTGGCCCGGGTCTGCTGCGACAACGGCGGAATCCCCGGCACCTGGCCATTGGTACGCGCCGCCGTGGCGGCCTGGGATGCGCCCTTGTCGGCGAACCAGCCGGAACTGAAGGCCGTGGCGCCATGGGCGCTGCCGGCCATCATCAGCAAGGCAATGGCGTGAGCCAGGGGCTTGAGTCGCAGGATCGGCGCCTGAGAGTCCAGGCCAGGGGTGTTAACCGGGGGTTTGCAGCGAACCATTACTACTCATCCTTTGTGATGACGCCCAGGGGTGCGCGACGCTGTACGGCCCAGGGCGCGCGTCACTGCTTCAAGGGGTTAGGCCGTTGGCGCGAGGCACGACCGAACGGATGTCACGGAAAATTCATCTTGGGGGTGTAGGCAGGGCCAAAAACAAAAATCAGCAACGGTCGAAACCGTTGCTGATCCGGGTGTTGCAGGTATCGGACGCGAGGGTTACAGCGGACGGCCGATGGCGTTGCAGACGCTGGTGTTACCGATGCTCAGGCCGCTGGAGGCAGTGACGAACGAGTTACGAATTGCGGTTTTCCAGGCTGCTGGCAGCGGTACGAAGCGGTTGCTGTTGATGGCGCTGTCGTTGTTCACCAGAGCACCGTAGTGACGGCTGAAGAAAGCCCGCACTTGCGAAGTCTGGGTGGCATCGGCGTAGCACTGGCTGAAGATCAGGTTGGTGAAGCCCAGGATTGGGTAGCCAGTGGTTGGGTAAGGCACGACGCTTGGGTCGGTAGGGCTGGTGGTGGCAGCGAATACCGGTACCCAGTTGTTCGGCTTGTCCAGGTCGGCGCTAGGTACCGGCACGGCAGCGATAGCGGCCGAAACGTTGGCAGGAGCTGGCGAAACACCGGCAACCTTGGCCACCTTGGTGGCGTCATCCAGGCCGGCCAGGGTCGGTGCGGCGTAGTCCGGGCTCATGTAGGTGATGCGGCCATCGCCAGCGTTCAGCGCGTCCATGACGCCTTGGCTGGTTACAGCGGCCACGGCAGCGGCAGGCAGGCCGAGCGAGTAGCTGGAAGCGAAGTTGGTGGTCACGGCGAACTTGCCGGTCTCGGCGCACTTGGCGTTCAGGAAGCGGGTGAACAGCTCGGTGGTGCCGCTGCTTTCATTGCGGTAAACCACGGTGATGGCACCGGTACGGCCCGAACCTGCGATCTGGCTCCAGTCGGTCAGACGACCCGAGAACACGCCGCACAGGTCGTTGACGCTCAGATCAACGGCAGCGGTGCCGGCCTTGTTGAACGGAATGGCGACCGAAGTGGCCACCGAAGGCACCTGGATCAGCGGGCCCCAGGTAGCGTTGCGGGCAGTGGCGTAGTTGCTCAGCTCGGTGGTGCTGAGCTTGGAGTCGCTACCGGCCCAGTGCACGTTCTTGCCGGTGGTGCCGGCCACGAACTTGGTGTAGTCGTTGTTCAGGAAGGCAGCCTTGCCGTTGCCGCTGCCTACGCCGATGTAGGGAGCGAAACCGGCGGTCAGTACGCCGGAAGTCTGGTACAGCGGTTGTGGCAGGGTAGCGCCACCGCCGTTGATATCAGCCAGAGCAGCCTGTGCCGAGCACAGGGCTGCCAGGGTCAGGGATGCCGCGAGAACATTGCGCTTAAACATGAAGAATCTCCTTTCGTCGTGTTCGTACGTTGGGTGAATAGCTCTTGCATGACGCCATGGCGCTCGGGCCAGAAGCCTTGATCCAGAGGGCTTGATGGGTGAGGCCATGGGGAGAGAAGTTCGCAGCTTCCGGTGACAGATAAAGGAAAAAACCTCGGGAGAAACCGACTGTTTTTGCAAAAGATTCTCGGGTGTTTACCAAGGGTTTTCAGGCCATTTCCGGCAAGGTGACAGCGAGGTTGCCCAAGTTGGCGCCGGCATCGCTCTGCAAGCGCCGAAGGTGGTGCAGACAGCGCCGGAACATGACAGAACAAGGAACCCGAGCTTGGCCGATTGCCGGGTCGGGAGTGAGGTAGGCAGCGTTAAATTTTCTGGCTGCCCCGCCCTGCGTTCGGACCACACCTTCGCTACACCCCTCGTAGGAGCCGGCTTGCCGGCGAAGGGGCCCGCGAGACCTGCATCGCCGGTGCCGACGCCTTCGCTGGCAAGCCAGCTCCTACGGACCGGGCCGGACGGGACCAGACCGGGCCGGACGGGGTCAGGTCGAATCGGGTTGTGCGGTTCAAGTGACCAGTTGGTTGATCTCGATGATCGGCAACATCACCGCCATCACGATCACCAGCACCACGCCGCCCATGACCACGATCATCAGCGGCTCCAGCAGCGCGGTCATGCCCATGGCCCGGCGCTCGATATCCCGCGACAGGGTCTGCGCCGCCCGCTCCAGCATCGGCGGCAAGGCACCGGTCTTTTCGCCGCTGGCGATCAGGTGGATCAGCACCGGCGGGAAGACTTTTTCCACTCGCAGCGCGGCCGCCAGGTTGGCGCCCTCGCGGACCTTGGCCGTGGCCTCGCTGACGCTCTGGCTCAGGCGGTCGTTGGACAGGGTCTGGCGCGCCGCATCCAGGGCCCGTAGCAGCGGCACTCCGGCGCCGCTGAGAATCGCCAGGGTCGAGGCGAAACGAGCGGTGTTCAGCCCCAGGACAAAACGCCCGAACAGCGGCAGGCGCAGGATCCGGCTGTGCCAGTTCAGGCGCGCCCGGGGGTTGCGCAGGTACAGCCGCCAGCCCCAGAACCCCGCCGCCATGGCGCCGAAGCACTGGATGCCCCAGGCACGAATGAAGTCACTGGCGTTGAGCATCGCCAGGGTCAGCCCCGGCAGGTCCTGGCGCGCCTGGGAAAAGGCGCTGACCACCTGGGGCACCACATAACTGAGCAGAAAGATCACGATGCCGATGGACACCAGGCCCACCACCCCGGGGTAGATAAAGGCGGTGAGGATCTTGCCGCGCAGGCCGTTGCGCTCCTCTATGTAGTCCGCCAGCCGCTCCATGACCTGGGCCAGATCCCCGGACTCCTCGCCGGCGGCGATCAACGCCCGGTAGATTTCCGGAAAGTCCCGCGGCCGCGCCGCCAGGGCCTCGGCCAGGCGCATGCCACTGCGCACATCCGCGCGCACCGCGCTCAGGGCCTGGGCGATGTGCTTGCGCTCGGCCTGCTCCACCGTGGCGCTGAGCGCCGCCTCCAGCGGCAGGCTGGCCCCCAGCAGGCTGGCCAGCTGGCGGGTGGCCCAGGCCAGGTCGTTGTCGCTGAGCCTGGGGCTGAACAGCCCCCCTGCCGTGCCGGTGCCTGGGTTGCTGTCCAGCTGCACCTGCAAGGCGGTCAGGCCACGGCTGCGCAGGCTGGCAAAGGCCGCGCCCTGGCTGTCGGCTTCCAGGTGCCCGGATTCGATCTTGCCGAGGGCGTCGGCGGCTTCATAGCGATAGCGATTCATCAGGCGTCCCGTGTCACACGCAGGATTTCTTCCGCTGCGGTGGCGCCGCTGCGCACCCAGCGCTCACCGTCCTCGCGCATGCTGAGCATCCCGGCGCGGCGCGCGGCGGCGCGCAGGGCCTGCTCATCCGCACCCTGGTGGATCAGGCTGCGCACGTCGTCATCAATGCAGAACAGCTCATGAATGCCGGTGCGCCCGCTGTAGCCGATGTGATTGCAGGCCGGGCAACCCACCGGGCGCCAGGTGCCGGGGGTGGCCGGGTCGGGCTCCTTGCACTGGTTGCACAGGCGGCGCACCAGGCGCTGGGCCAGCACCCCGAGCATCGACGAAGCCAACAGGAACGGCTCCACCCCCATGTCCACCAGCCGGTTGACCGCCGACACCGCGTCATTGGTGTGCAGGGTGGCCAGCACCAGGTGCCCGGTGAGCGAAGCCTGGACCGCGATCTGCGCGGTTTCCAGGTCACGGATCTCGCCGATCATGATCACGTCCGGGTCCTGGCGCAGGATCGCCCGCAGGGCCAGGGCGAAGGTCATGTCGATCTTGGCGTTGACCTGGATCTGGCTGATGCCCGGCAGGTCGTATTCCACCGGGTCCTCGACGGTGAGGATATTGCTGGTGCTGGCGTCCAGCCGGGCCAGCGCCGCGTACAGGCTGGTGGTCTTGCCGCTGCCGGTGGGCCCGGTGACCAGGACGATGCCGTGGGGCTGGTGGATCAGGGTATCCAGGCGCGCCAGCAGGTCCGGGTCCATGCCCAGGGTTTCCAGTTGCAGGCGTCCGGCCTGCTTGTCCAAGAGGCGCATCACCACCCGCTCGCCGTGGCCGGTGGGCACCGTGGACACCCGGATATCGATGGGCCGCCCGGCCACGCGCAAGGCGATACGCCCGTCCTGGGGCAGGCGTTTCTCGGCGATATCCAGCTGGGCCATGATCTTGATCCGCGATACCAGCGCCCCGTGCAGCGCCTTGCGCGGGGAAACCACGTCACGCAGGGTGCCGTCGACCCGGTAGCGCACCACCGAGTGCGTCTCGAAGGGTTCGATATGGATATCGCTGGCCTCGTCCCGCGCGGCCTGGGTGAGCAAGGCGTTGATCATGCGGATCACCGGGGCGCCGTCCTGGGTGTCCAGCAGATCGGTGATTTCCGGCATGTCCTGCATCAGGCGATCCAGGTCCACCTCATTCTCCGCCGCCCCGACCACCGCCGCGGCGCTGCCGGTATCGGCATAGGCACTGGCCAGGAGGCCGTCGAGTTCCTCTTCGCGGATCCGCTCCAGGCGCGCGGGGCCGAACTGGCGGCGGGCTTCGCTGATGGACCAGCCGGGGGTCGAGGGGCAGACCAGCAATACCGCGCCCTCCTCGCTGTGACGCAGGAGGATGCGTTGGGATTTGGCCCAGGCGTAGGGGAGCTGGGTGGTCATTGCGGTGTCTCCTGACGGTTTCGCCCTGATATCTGGGCTGGGGTACATATCCGTTGCTGCGGGTGCGGCCACTTATGGTTTCGCTTTTACAGCGACTCACTTTTGAAGAGCGCAAAAGTAAGCAAAACGCTCTGCCCCTCCACTCGGTGCCTCGCCTAGGCTCGGCATGCCCTCACTCCGGCATTGATCCGTGGGCCGCCGCCACCGGCCATCCCTGGCCGGGTGGCGGCTAACCCGGCATCCTTGCCGGGTTACCCACGGATCAATGCCTGCGTTCGGCCATCGTGGTTAACGGGGCCTTGAAGATCAAAATCAAGATCAAGAGCAAGAGCCAGAGCCAGAGCCAACTTTGGCCTTGCGGCCTCGTCCCCCTTCCGTAGGAGCTGGCTTGCCAGCGAAGGCGTCCGCCAGGGCGACGCATGTCTTGCGGGCCTCTTCGCCGGCAAGCCGGCTCCTACGGACAGCGCGTAAACGCGCTTGGCTTTTGATCTTGATCTTCAGGCCCCTTCCCAGCCGGCCGAGTGGAGGCATTGCGTAGGGGGCAGCTCGGCATGGATGCCGAGCTAGCCGCCACCCGGCCATGGATGGCCGGTTGGCGGCGGGCCCCCGGAGCAATGCCGGAGCGAGGGAACCCCGAGCCCCAGCGAGGGGCCCATGGAGGGGCAAGCGTTTTTGGTTCCTTTTTAGGCGTTTGTAAAAAGGGACTCGCCGTAAGGGCGAAACCATAAGCAGCCGCTACCGCAGCAACGGATATGTACCCCGTCAACCTCGCCCCAAAGACGACCCAATCACCCGCCGCAACCGCAGCAACGAACATGTACCCCATCAAACTCACCGCAAAGACGAAACCGCCAACCGCCACACCCACAGCAGCAGATAGGAACTCCATCCCCATCGCCACAGAGGCGAAACGGCCAGCTACCACAGCAGTGGATATGCCCCACTCCCCGCCATAACGAATCAACTCCCCATTCATTGCACCGGCACCGCCCTAATGGTCGCCCGAGGCCCGGCCCCGGCCGCCTCCCCAGGCGTCTGCAACGACACCGGCACCGCCCCCGGAATCGCCTTCGCCGCCGATGGCAACTGCGGCGCCTGCATATCCGGCATCGCCCAACTGCGCTCCGGCTGCAACTCCCCCTGCGCCCGACGCATGAAGTCATAGCGATTGAGCGTGATGCTGCGCCCCGCGCCACTGTCGCGAATGATGTAGGGCCGCAAAAACACCATCAGGTTGGTCTTGGTGATGCTGCGCTTCTCGTTGCGGAACAACGCCCCGATCCCCGGGATGCTCGACAGCCAAGGCACCGCGTCGTTGCTCTGGCTGTAGCCGTCCTGCAGCAAACCGCCCAGGACCATGATCTGCCCGTCATCCAGGAGGATGCTGGTGTCGATCGCCCGCTTGTTGGTCACGGTCCCAGCGTCCACCGAGGCCCGGGGATCGACACTGCTGACTTCCTGGTAGATGTCCAGCTTGACCGTGCCGCCCTCGGAAATCTGTGGCCGCACATTGAGCTTCAAGCCCACCTCTTCACGCTGCACGGTCTGGAACGGGTTGTTGCTGGTGCCACCGCCACCGGTGACGTAGCTGCCGGTGACGAAGGGAATGGTCTGGCCGACGAAGATGCTCGCCGCCTCGTTGTCCAGGGTCAAAAGGTTCGGCGTCGACAGTACGTTGGTCCCGCCCTTGCTCTTCAGGGCCCGGGCCAGGACCTTGAGGTCCAGCACCTTGCCGATCCCGGGGATGTCCACGCTGCCGTTGACCAGGCCGATGTTCAGGCCCTTGGGCAGGACGTCGATGCTGGTCTTGCTGCCCGGAGTGCCCTGCAGCCCGCTACCGCCGAGGTTGACCCCGCCAAAGCCGCCACGCCCGCCGAGGTTGCCGGCCTGCCACTGCACGCCGAACTCGCTGGCGTCGTCTTCGCCGACTTCGACGATCAGGCTTTCGATCACCACCTGGGCCCGGCGCTGGTCGAGCTGGTCGATGACTTCCCGCAGGTTGCGGTACAACGGGTCCGGCGCGGAAATCAGCAAGGTGTTGGTGGTGGCGTCGGCCTGGATGGTCACGCCGCCAGCGCTGAAGGCGGTGTTCTGGTCGTTCTGCTGAGCATTGCCGCTCAGGCTGCTGGCGCTGGCGCCCTGGCCATAGGCGCTGCCATTGCCGCTGCTGTTGAGGGTGCCGCTGCCGGTGGGGGTGCCGCTGCTGTTCTGGGCGCTGCCCTGGCCGCCCTGGGTGCTGCCGCCCATGCCGCTGAGCATGGCTCGGGCACCATCGTTGCCGGCGCTGTCGCTCTCGCCGGTGAGCAGCCCGCGCAAGGCCTGGGCCAGCTTGCCGGCCTGGGCGTTGCGCAGGTAGACCACGTGCAGGTTGCTCGGGTTGCTCTGGGCATTGTCCAGCTTGTAGATCAGGTTGCGCGCCAGCTCGGTGCGCTCCGGGCTGCCGGCGCGGATGATGATCGAGTTGGAGCGCGGGTCGCCGATCACGCTGATCTTCTGGGTCGGGTCGGCGCCTTGGGTTTCCAGCAGTTCGGCCACCATGGTGGCAATGTCCACGGCTATGCCGTTCTGCACCGCCACCACATCGGTGTCGATGGCGCTGGGGGTGTCGATGCCGTCGATGATCTGTGCGACTCGCTGCAGGTTCTCGGCGTAGTCGGTAACCACGATGCTGTTGTTGCCCGGGTAGGCATTGATTGGGTTGTTCGGCGAAACGATAGGCCGCAGCACCGGGATCAGGTTCACCGCATTTTCGTATTGCAGGCGAAAGGTGCGGGTCAGCATGCCGTTGCCCGCCGGTTTGTCGCCGCTGTAGATCGGCCCGCCCAGCAGCTTGGCATCGGCCTCGGGCACCACCTGGGCCACCCCGCCCACGTCCACCACGGCAAAGCCCTGCATGCGCAGGGCCGCCAGCAGCATGTCGTAGGCCTGATGGGCCGGCACCTGGCCCTCGCTGACCAGGGTCAGGTTGCCCTTGACCCGCGGGTCCACCAGGAACTGCTGGCCGGTGGAACGGGACAAGGCGCGCACCACCGCCTGGATATCGGCCTCGACGAAGTTCAGTTGCACCGGCTGGTCCCCCAGGGGGTTGCGCGACGCCCCGGTGCTGCGCGGCGTGCCCTGGCCGCGGCGGCTGCCGGTCACCGGGTGCAGGACTTTCGGCCGCTGGGCCTGTTGCGCCTGCAAGCGTTCGCGATCGGCCAGGGCGTCGCCGCTGCGCCGGGTGTCGGCCAGGGGCTGGCCCAGTTCACTGTCCACCAGCAAGGGTGGCGGCGTGGTGGAGGTGGTGTTGCTGCAGGCCCCCAGCGCCAGCAGCAGAAACGGTGCGACCTTGCGACACTGGCGCACGTAGTTGGAGCCTGACCCCTTCATGAAGCTTCCTTAGCGCCCTGCGCCTGATCCATGCGAACGGTCCCGGACAGTGTGCCTGCCGAGTCTTGGGCGGTGTCCGCGGCGGCGCGTTGCAGCCGGGCTTGCACCACCTGCAGTGAAAGCTGTCGGGGCGTCCCCAGCAGCCAGCCGACCACGGCATCCGCCGGGGCCTGCTCAAAGGTCAACTGCCAGCTCTCGGGGCCGGCTTGATCGGTGTGCTGCAACTGGTAACGGTCCTTGAGCCCGGCCTGGTCCAGGGTCTGGCGCAGGGCCTGCTCAAGGTCGGCGCCCCGGCGATCGGTGCCCGCGACCTGGTGCAGCAACACTTCCAGGGCCTCGGCCTGGGAGCGCAGCTTCGGCGTCTCGGCTTGCCAGTAGTCGATCTTCTTCAGCGGCGGCTGAATCAACAGCCACCACAGCAACAGCCCCAGCACGCCCAGGGCGGTGGCGCTCAGCAGCCGTTTCTCCCGCAGCGCCAGCGCCTTCCAATGGCCCCGGGCCTGGGTCCAGAGGCGTGACCAGCGCGCCTGATACTCGGCCAGCCGGGCCTTATTCATCTTCGGCTCCCGGGGTGTTGTCGGTGACATTGCTCGGCTCGCCCGTGGCCGGGCCCAGGGTCCAGCCATTGCCCTCGGCCTGGACGCTGTAGCCAGCCTGGGTCAAGGCCCCCTGCCAGCTGCTGTCGGCGCGCTTCGGGGTATCGGGCAGCAGTTCCAGCCGCAAGCGCTGGTCGGCAAAGCTCAGGCTCTGCACGCTGCCCACCATGAACGGCATGGCGCTGCCGGCCTGCAGCAGCAGGTTGCCGAAGCCCTGGCTCGGGTCCGCCGCCCCGCTCTGCTGCGCCGCCAGTTGCTGGCGGGCCTGTTGCAGCGGATTGAGCACCACCGGCAACTGCGGAAATACCTGCCGGACCCGCTGGCTCATCTGGCTCTTGAGGCGCTGGCCCTGCTCGGCCTCACGGGCGGCATACAGGTTCAGGCCCAGGACCCACACGGCCACCGCCAGGGCGCAGCAACCCAGGGCCCGGCCCCAGCCCTGGACCGCGCCGCGCGCCGCCGTCGCCCCCGCCTGCAGGCCCCAGGCCGGCGCCGCACCGCTCCAGCGCTGTTCGACCGGCAAGCGCTGCAGCGCTCCCTCGGGGGCATCGTCACCGATCCAGCACAACTCGGCGCCGGAGGCGCGCAACTGCTCCAGGGTGTCCTGTACCAGAGGCTGCACGCTGGCCTGGGCGGCGCCGTGGCGCAGCAGCAACTGACCGTCCAGCAGGCACAGGTTGTGCTGCCCCGGCGCCGGCGCCGCCAGGGCGTAGGGCGCCGGGTACAGGCCCGACAGCTTGAGCCCGGCCCGTTGCAGCAGTTCGCCCAGGGCCTGCAAACCGCTCTTTGGCAGCCAGCTCAAGGTCACCTGCCCCTGGGCATCCCGCGGGCCGTGGGCGACATGCATCGACTCGCCGCAACCCAAGATCAGCGCCTGGGCCGCGCAGTCCACCGCGGCCTTGATTCGCGCCGCCGGCAACGGCGGCAACTCGATGCAGGCCAGCAGACTGTCCTGCGGGTGCAGAAAGCACTCCAGCGCCAGCCCTCGGGCGTCCTGGCCCAATGCCTCAAGGGGCCTGCGGCCAAGCTCGGTCACCCGCCCGGCGCGGTCCAGCCGGGCGCACTCCAGGGGTACGGCCAGCGGCCGGGGCGCCTGCAACAGCTCGGCCAGGGGCGGCAAGGCGATGCGCAAGCGGCTCATGCGCCCACCCGCGACCAGATCACCTGGGGCATGCGGTCCTCGGGGCGGTGCAGCAAGGCGTGCAGGGTGATCTGCCGCTGGTCGCGACGGACCTGCCCCTGGAGCAGGAACCACTCGCTGGTGATGCCGACCTTGATCCGTTCCTGCACGGCAAAGGGCAGGTGCAGGCGATTGACGAAGTCGCCACGGTTGATGAACCAGTGCCCGGCGTCGCGCTCAGCCACCAGGGCCCGGGCCTGGGACAACGACAGCCCCGGCACCGCCGCCGCCAGTACTTCGGCGCTGGCGGTGTTGCCATTGACCCAGGTGTTGCCCGGCAAGACGCTGACGTAGGGCTCAAGGCGCGCCAGCAACGCCTCGTCGACGCCCTGAACGCCCAACAGGTCGTCCAGGCTGCGCAGCATCGGCTGGCGCGGCGGCAAGATCTGCTGCGCCGCCCCGGGCGAGGTCAAGCGGCCGCTGTTGAAGGCCCCGGGAGTGCCCGCGGCGCTGGCCGGACTGAACAGGCGCTGCGGATAGGAGGCGATCACCCGCTGGCTGATGCGCCGGCTCAGGGCCGCCTCGACGCCGAGCAGCTGGCACAGCTGGTAGAAGGCCTGCACCTGCTCCGGGTCCACCTGCTGGTTGAACACCAGGTTGCGCAGGTTGAACTTGCCTTGCAGGTCCTGCAGGCGGCCCTGGAAACCGCCGCCGGATGCGCCCGGCGCCGGATCGCCGAGGGGCCGCGCCCAGGGCTGGTCGAGCCGGGTCAGGACCTCGCGCTGACGGGCTTGCCAAAGCAACTGCCGGCTGTATTCGAGGCCGCCCTGAAGCACCTGGGCGCCGACGATCCGCGCCTGCTCGGCTTCCACCGCGCGGGTCAGGACGGTCTGCCTCGCCAGCATGCCGGCGGCGAGCACCGCCACCACCGCGGCGATCAGCAAGGCGCTGATGATGGCCATGCCGCACTGCTTCGCCGCACCGGGCGAATGACTGTTCATGACAGGCCTTAGAGCTGCCAGGAGCCGATATCGGCATTCACGCCTTCGCCGTCGGGCTGGCCGTCGGCGCCCAGGGAGAACACGTCCACTTCGCCGTTGGCCCCCGGGTTGAGGTAGTGATAAGGGCGCCCCCAGGGATCGTTGGGCAGGCGTTCCAGGTAGGAGCGCCAGTTGCTGTCCTTGGCGTTGGCCGGACGTTCCACCAGTACCTTGAGGCCCTGGTTCATGCTCGGGTAGCTGCCGTGGTCGAGGCGATACAGCTTCAGCGCTTGCATCAGTCCGGCGATGTCCTGCTTGGCCGCGGTGGCCCGTGCCTGGTCCGGACGGTCCAGCACCTTGGGCACCACCATGACCGCGAGAATCCCGAGGATGACCACCACCACCATGATCTCGATCAGGGTGAAGCCACGCTGGCCCCGGGGTGCGGCGGTTGACGTTACAGGCGCGATATCCATCTCGACATTCCTTGGCTTGAGTTCGATTCGTCGCGCAGTGTTGCAAGAAGATATGTCAGTGGTATTGAAAAACCTCGGGAGTTTCGGTCGCCATTCGGTCAAGCCTGCAGGCTAGGCTGCGAGGCTGTTTCCCGGTGTCGAGCGGCCCATGCAAGCCCTGCGCAAACAAGCTGGATTCACCCTGATCGAAGTGCTGGTGGCCCTGGCCATCATTGCCGTGGCGATGGCCGCGGCGGTGCGCGTGGCCGGGCTGATGACCCAGAGCAACGGCCTGCTGCGGGACAAGTCCCTGGCCCTGCTGGCGGCCCAGAGCCGACTTGCCGAGCTGCGCCTGGAAGGTCGTTTACCCAGCGGGTTGAAGAGCGTCGATTGCGACCAGGGGCGCCTGAAGCTGCGCTGCGAACAGGCAATTGGCGCCGCAGCCGCGCCCGGGCTGCTGCGGGTCAGCGTCCAGGTGCGCGACCGCAGCCGCGAAGCGCCGCCCCTGGCCCGCCTGGAAACCCTCCTCGGCCGGCCCCAGGAGCCACGGCCGTGAGCCTCAGCGGGTCAGCCGCGGCAACGGCGGCGAGTCCGCCAGCTTGCTGACCTTGATCCGCGACTGCTCGGCGCCGCGCTCGATCAGCACGCCATCGGCCTCCACTGCCGCCAGGCGCACGCCCGGGGTCAGTTGTTCGCCGGCCAGGAAGCTGCGCGGCGGCCCGTCGTTCAGGCGCAGGATCGCCACCGCGCCACGGGCCCCGGCCATGACCCCGGACACCTTGATCTCCACGGTGCTGGGCTGGTTGGCAAACCATTGCAGGGCCGGGCTGTCGGAACGGGCCGCGAGCACCTGGGGCGCCACGGCCGGGGTCTGGGATTCGGCCGGGGTCAGCAGCAGCGACGACCAGGTGACCACCCCGGCCAGGGCCGCCAGCAGCGCGGTGTATTGCACCAGTCGGGGGGCTGAAAAATCTGCGGCACGCAGCATGGTGGCAAGCATTGGCGGGACCTCCTGTTTGTCCGTTTGCGCAGCCTACAGGGCAATTCTCACGGTTTTATTTCACCCAGCGATCATCGGCCCCGGGCCGGCTGATCCTGTCGCCCAGGAGTGCAATCCGATGCCGTCGGGCAAGCAACGGGGCTTCACCCTGATCGAACTGATGGTGGTCCTGGTGATCATCGGCATCGCCAGCGCGGCGGTGGGCCTGAGCCTCAAGCCCGACCCGCTGCAACTGCTGCGCAAGGACGCCGAACGCCTGGCGCAGCTGCTGCAGGTGGCCCAGGCCGAGGCCCGCGCCGACGGCCGGCCGATCACCTGGCAAGCCACCGCCAAGGGCTTTGCCTTCAGCCGCCGGGCGCAGTCCGGGAGCGGCGTCGACGACCTGCGTGGCGATGCCCTGCTGCGCCCCCGCGCCTGGGAAACCCCGGGACTGCAAGTGCGCATCGAACCCGGGCAGCGGCTGATCCTCAACGCCGAGTGGATCACCCCGCCGCTGCGGCTGGTGCTCTCCGACGGCCGCCACAGCCTCGGCGTGGAGCGCAGCGCCGCCGGTCAGTTGCGAGTGGTGGAGCAACCATGAAGCCTGGGCAGAGTGGCTTTACCCTGATCGAAGTGCTGGTGGCGGTGATGCTCATGGCCATCGTCAGCCTGATTGCCTGGCGCGGCCTGGACAGCGTCACCCGGGCCGATACCCACCTCAAGGCCAGCACCGAACAGACCGAGGAACTGCTGCGCAGCCTCAACCAGCTGGAGCGCGACGTCGCCCTGCGGGCTGCCGTGCAACTGCGCGAACCGATCCGCGCCGACAGCGAAGAGGCCGAGCCCGACAGCCCGGCGCCGCTGAGCGTGCGCAGCTCCGACAGCAAGGGTTTTCGCCTGGAGGTGATCCGCAGCGCCGCCACCCCCGGCGACGGCCTGCAACGGGTGCGCTGGTGGCTCAAGGGCGACACCCTGTACCGCGCCGTGGCCGAAGCCCGGGACCGCTACCCCCTGCCCGCGCCCCGGGACGGGGTGGCGGTGTTGCGGCGGGTCAGTGACCTGCAGGTGCGGGTCTGGGAGCGAGGCAAGGGCTGGCGCCAGCTCAGCGGCAATCGTCGGGACAACCCCGAGGGCCTGGAGATCCGCCTGACCCGGCAAACGCCCCAGGGCGAAGAACATTACCGCCAGGTGCTAGGGCCACTGTAGGCGGCAGCGGCCGCTCCAAGCTTGCGGCTTGCGGCTTGCGGCTTGCGGCTAAGTCTTTGGCCTTTCAGCTCAGCAAAACCACGCCGCCGGGCAGTTCGGTGCATTTGGCGCCGTAGGCGTCGCGGATCAGCAGGGCCACGCCCGCCAGCTGGTTGAGGGTGAAACGCGCCTGGACCTTGCGCCGGCCCAGTTCGGCGTTGAGCAGCACCAGCATTCCGGGGCGGTAACGGTTGATCTCGCTGATCACCGTGTCGAGGCTGGCGTTGTCGAACACCAGCACCTGTTCGCGCCAGGCGATCACGTTCCGCGGGTCCACGGCGGTGGGCTCGCCCACCGTCGTGGCGTCATAGGTCAGCTGCCGACCGCTGTCCAGGCGGATGCTGCGCCCGGCCACGGCCACCTGCAGGCTACCTTCGATGCAGGTCACGCAGACTTGATGGTCGGTGTTGCGCAGGTTGAAGCGCGCCTGACGGGCACTGAGCCTGCCGTCACCGGCCTGGACCTGGAGCGGCTGCTGGCGCTGGCTGAAGACTTCCACCTCGCCCTCCAGCAGTTCGAAGGCCTGTTCCCCCGGGGCCGGATCCCGGCGGCTGATGCGGGTCTGGGTGTTGAGTTCCAGGCTCAGGCCCTCGGCCAGATCGACCCGGCGCTGTTCGCCGACCGCAGTGGAAAAGTCCGCGGTCAACCCGGCAAAACCGCCCGGGACCGTGAACCGGACCATGAACAGCGCCGCCGAAGCGGCCAGCGCACCGCCGAGAAAGGCCCGCCGCCCGAAATGGCGCGGCCGCGACTGCAGCTCCAACTGCACCGCCGCCGGTTGCAGGCAATGCCACAGGGCCTTGGTCTGCTCGAAGGCCGCGGCGTGCTGCGGGCTCTGCGCACACCACTGGCGCAAGGCTCGGGCGTCGGCGGCGGTGGCCCGGCCCGACGTCAGCAGGACCAGCCAGTCCCGGGCTTCGCTCAGCAGTTGCGGATCCGCCGAGGCCTGGGATGGGGAAAGGCTAAAAATATTCAAGCGCGCAGGTACTCACGGATTGATCAGGGACTCTTGTCTAGGACGGTTTTCCAGCCCCGGGACCGAACCGCTGAATGACTTTTCTTTCAAGGCGCAGGGCGCAATGTCCCAGGGCGGCCTTGAGTTCCTTCTCCACCATCCGTGTGGAAATGCCGAAGCGCTGGGAGATTTCCAGGTGCGGCGCCTCTTCCAGGCGCGCGGCGATAAAGATCTTGCGCCGTCGCGCCGGCAGCTCGTAGAGAGCCTTGAGCAGGGTCTGGATTTCTTTCTGCCCGCCCACCACCCGGGACGGGTCCTGGGCGTCATCGGCGATCTGCAGCAGTTCCTCGACTTCCTCGCCGGTGAGCAGGCGGGCGTCGGACTGGCGCCGATCGGCAGCGATGTTCAGGGCCATGCGGTACAGGTAGGCATTGGGCTGCTGCAGGTTCGGCGGCTCTTCCATGCGGTCGACCCGCAGGTAGGTTTCATGCAGGACGTCGTTGGCCAGATCCTCGGAACCCAGGCGCCTGCGCAAGCGCACCCGAAAGTCCTCGTAGGACGTCAGGAACAGCCTGACCATCGTACTGTGTCCGGTATTTTTCATACCCCGGAAGCTCCTTCCCATTCCTTGCAGTCCATGCGTTTCCCTGTTGTGTCCGGTATCAAGAGTAAGGTCAGCGGCTGACGCAGCGAGCTGGGCGCCGGGCGTTCGACCCGGGTTGCCGCCAGGCGCTGCACCAGGGCTTCGTCCCGTTGCAGATCGCCGGTGGAGCTCACCAGGCGACTGTGCTGCACCGTGCCATCGGCGCCGATCCACAGTTGCAGCAAGGCGCGGAACGCCCCGGGCCGGGTCAGGCGCGATGCACACAGGCTGCGCTCCACCGCTTGCTGCACGGCGCTGGCGTAGCTGCTGTTGAGCCGCGTCGCGCGAGCGCTGCTGACGCCCTGGGGCACCACAGGCACCGAGGCCTGCGGCACCTGCAGGGTGAATGCGTCGCTGCGGGCGTAACGCGCCACCAGGCCAGTGCCCGCCAACAGGCGACTCAAGCCCTCGCGTGCGCTGTAGTGGCCCTTGATCCCCACCGAACGCCGGCCCCGGGCCAGTTCCTGGTCCACCAGCACTGCCATCCCGGTCAAGCGGCTGAAGCGCTCCAGGGCCTGGGCCAGCTCCTGGGCCGGAATCTCCAGCTCCAGCACGGCCTGGGAATCCACCCGGGGTGGCCCCTCGACCGCGGCTTGCACCCGGGCCAGAGGCAGTGGCGCCAGCAGCACAAGGCCCAGCACCCAGGTCGCCAAGCTCCCGTGCAATGAAGTCCATCGCCCGACCTGCGCGCTGCGTTGCTGCACGAGCGTCCAATCCCTGAAAAGCGTCATCCTGAGGCCAATTTATGAATCTGGTGTTACGGCCACGGCAAAAAAACCATCACTGTCCGGGTCCGGACTTTGCACTACACTCGGCCGCCATCGAGGCCCAATTCCACGGGCCAGCCAGGAGGCCAGGATGAAACGTTCAAGCTGCTACACCGCTGTCCTGTTGCTGCTCAGCGCCCTGCCCTGGACGCTGCAGGCCGAGGAAGCCAGCGAGGGCTGTGTGGAAGTCAGCGTCGGCGGCTACAAGGCCCCCGACTACAACTGCCTGAGCCGCCAGCTGGGCAACAACCCGGACGCCGCCAAGGCCGCCCAGGCCAATCAGCAGGCCCAGCAGGATGCAGCACACAAGCGCCCGCCGAACCAGCTGGGGCTATCGACGCCGGCGGCCACCAGCGTGCGCATGGGCAACACCTTCGGCACCTCGGTCAAGCCGCAACGGCCCTGAGTGGCGCCCACGGGCCGCTGACCGCCACCGGCCCCGTTGCAGGGCCTGGCGGCGCGCCTGGGCAACCCCAAACGCCGCGAGCCAAGGACCGCCCTGCGAGCCCTCGCCCAGCGCGCAGCCAGCCCTTGAACGGCCACGCCACGTATACCGGGCGTTAACCTCGATCGCGCTAGATTGCCGCGCCTTGAAACCCGGCGCCGACAAGGGCCCGGGACACCGCAGGTGGGTGGCGTTCAACGACCGGCCACCGTATCATCAGCGTTTTTTTTGCCTGATTGGAAGCATGGAAAGCTATAAGAAACTGATCCTGCAACGACCCTGCCACAGCATCTTCCTGATCGCCCTCGCGCTGTTCATGGGGTTGCAGTACAAACCGGCGGTCCTCAACTACACCACGCGCTTCGTCGACTTTGCCAACTACATGCTGCAGCACGGCATGACGCTGTTCCCCATCGCCGACGATCTGCAGCCCTATCCCGACTACACCATCGTCAACACGGTACTGGTCTATCTGGCCTCGCTGCCGTTCGGCCAGCTGTCGGTGCTGTCGATGGGCCTGCCCTTCTGCATCGCCGCCTCGCTGATGCTGGTGTTCATCTACAAGCTGGGGGCCCTGCATGAGCAGAAATGGGGCGTTTGCGGCGTGCTCTTTGCGCTGTTCACCTGGGCCTTCCTCGACAGCGTCAACTCCCTGGCCCTGGACATCTACCCCGCGCTGATCACCGCAGGCTGCTTCTACCTGGCCTACTCCGCCGATCTCAAGCAGCAGCGGGGACGCCTGGCGCTGGTGTTCCTCGGCCTGATCCTGGGCTTTTCCCTGCGCGGCCCGATCGGCATGATCGGCCCGACGCTGGTGGTCGGCACCTATTACCTGCTGAGCCGGCAGTGGCGGACCCTGGTGGTCTTCTCGCTGGTCAGCGGCCTGCTGTTCGCCGCTGGAGTCGCGCTGCTGACCTGGGCCGCCTACATCCAGGGCGGCGACGCCTTCATGCAGGAAGTACTGGAGATGCAGGGCCTGGGCCGGATCGCCAGCGATCACTCGCCGCGCTACTACTTCTACTTCAGCATCGGGCTGCTCACCTACAGCTTCACGGCCTTCTATGCCCTGACCGTCATGGCCAGGAGCACTCGCCAGTGGCTCGGCGCCCCGCCGCTGTCGGCGCCGCGCCTGCTGCTGCACCTGGGGGCCTGGTTCGTGGTGCTGATCCTGTTCTTCACCATTCCCAACTCGAAGAAGGCCCGCTACGTGCTGTCCATCACCCCGGCCATCTCCCTGCTGGCGGCCTACATCTTCATCGACCCCAACGGCCTGTTCAGCGCCACCCGCAGGCGCCTGCTGCGCCTGTGCCTGAACCTGCCGACCATCGGCGCGCTCCTGGCACTGCTGGTGCTGGGCTACAACGGCTTTGCCGCGCGCCCCTTGCAGCCGAACTTCGTCGGAGTGTTCGCAAGCTTTGCCCTGCTCAGCGGCGTGCGCTACTGGATTACCCGGCAATACGCCGCACACCGGCATTACGAGGTCATCGTCCTGGCGTTCGGCGTGGCGGCGTTTCTCCTGCTCGATGGGTTCTTCTTCAACGCCATCACCTATCACCTGGAACTGGCCAACGAGCCCGACCCCAAGTTCCTGCCTTACTGGTTCTGGTAAGGCGGGCGTCCTCCCCCGAGTCAGCGCCGCACCCTGGGTGCGGCCACATCCAGGCCCACCCAGCCGGCCGGCGGCGGGCAACCCGCTGGTCGGCATCGCGCAAGATTTTGTAACACTCCCGGGCACCCCCGAGCATGCAACGGAACTGGCACAGTGCTGTCACATCGCAATCGGTAACGGCACAGCTCGTCCGGCGGTCGGCGGCCCAGGTGGCAGCGCCGCGCAACGCACGAGTGCTTGACTGCCACAGGTTACCGGCCTTGGCCTGCTGCCCCCGCGGCAGGCCGTATTTCCTCAAGGCTGAAAGAGCGAACCATGAAGCAAAATATCCTCCTCGTATCCGTCTGTGCCGCCCTGCTCCAGGCCTGCGCCCCGGTTTCCACTACCCCTGAAGGATCCTCTTCCATGCCCGCCAGCACCGCCTCCGTCAGCGCGCAGCCGGCGCTGTCCGCCTACTACTGGCAGCTGGTTGCGGCCAGCGACGCGGCGGGCAAGCCCGTCGCCACCCTGGACAAGGGCATCGAGCGCCAGCTGCGCCTGACCTTCACCGGGCACAACCTCAACATCAGCGGCGGCTGCAATCGCCAGTTCGGCGGCTTCGAGCATGAAAATGGCCTGCTCAAGGTGCAGCCCCTGGCCTCGACCCTGATGGCCTGCGAGCCAAGCCTGATGGCCCTGGATGGGGACATCGGCCGCCTGTTCAAGGGCGAGCTGCGCACCCGCTTCGGCGGCGATGAGTCGACGCCGACCCTGCAACTGACCGCCCAGGACGGCACGCAGCTCAAGTTCCAGGGCCAGCCGACCCCGGAAACCCGCTACGGCAGCCAGGGCCAGACGCGCTTCCTGGAAGTGGCGGCCAAGACCGTCAAGTGCAGCCACCCGCTGATCCCCAACTTCCAGTGCCTGCAAGTGCGTGAGCGGCGCTACGACGCCGCCGGCCTGCAACTGCCGACCCAGGACAGCTGGCATCCGCTGTACCAGTCCATCGAGGGCTATGAGCACCAGGACGGCGTGCGCAATGTGCTGCGGGTCAAGCAGTACGAATGGAAGAATGCCCCCGCCGACGCCCCGTCCACGGTCTACGTGCTGGACATGGTGGTCGAGCAGGACGCCTCGGCGGCCCACTAAGCCGCGCCAGCCGCCCGCCGGCACCTATCGGCGGACCATAAAAAAGCCCCGTATCTTGCGATACGGGGCTTTTTTGCTCTGGGCGGGGTCAGGCCGTTACAGCACCGACTGACCGCTCATCGCCAGGTCCAGCAGTTCACGGTTGGCCACGGCATACATGGCGTAGTCAGTGCCGCTGGCGGCACGGATTTCCACCATCATTGCGCGCCAGCGATCGGCCATGCTCGCGTTCTGCTCCAGCCACAGGGCCACGCGGGCTTCCATGTCCGCTGGCGCGTCGGCCAGTTGCAGAACCTTGATGGTGATCGCCCGCTGCTGCCAGTCCACGTCGTCGCGGAAGGCTTCGCGCGCCGCCGCCTGCCAGTTGTTGGCCACCGGCAGGTCGCTGATCTGCTGCAGGTACCACGGCAGGTCCAGGGCGCTGCCCACGGCGAAGTAGGCCTTGGCCACTTCGGCGGCATCGTGACCGGTAACATCCGCGGCCTCGATGATCGGCAGCAGGGTGTACAGGTGGGTAGTCCCTGCAACCATGCGCGCCAGCAGCTCCGGTACGCCGGCCTCGACGTAGGCGGTGTAGCGGGCCTGCCAGCCTTCGCGGGTCGGACCTTCCAGCAGCTCGTCGAGCTTCAGGCCCAGGGCCGCGAGGTGCGGACCGAAGTGGGCGACGTCCCGCGCGGCATCCTGCTCGTTGCGCCGGCTGCGCAGGAACCAGCGGGTAGCCCGACGACCAAGACGCATCAGCTCGTCCATCAGCTCCAGTTGCACCTGGGCCGGAACCTGGTGATCCAGGGCCTCGATCTGACGGAACCAGTGCGGCAGGTGGAAGATGTCCCGCACGATCACGTAGGCACCGGCGACATTCGCCGGGCTCATGCCGGTGGACTCCTTCAGGCGCTGCACGAAGGTGATGCCCATGTGGTTGACCAGGTCGTTGGCGATCTGGGTGCTGACGATCTCGCGCTTCAGGCGGTGACGACGCATGGCCTCGGAGAACTTGGCCACCAGGCTCGGCGGGAACGCGGTCTCCATGTCACGGGTCAGGTAATCGTCATCCGGCACCAGGGACTTGAGCAGGGCTTCCTTGAGGTCGATCTTGCTGTAGGAAATCAGCACCGACAGCTCGGGACGGGTCAGGCCCTTGCCGGTCGCGGCGCGCTCGTTGAGCTGCTCCTCGGTCGGCAGGTACTCGATGGCGCGGTCCAGCTTGCCGCGGCCTTCCAGGTCGCTCATCAGGCGCTTGTACTCGGCAGCACGCTCGTAGGCACGGCGCGCGGCCAGGGACAGGGCCTGGGTCTGCTTGTAGTTGTTGCCCAACACCAGGCCACCGACTTCGTCGGTCATGCTCGCCAGCAGCTGGTTGCGCTGCTTGTCGGTCATGTCGCCGGCCTGCACCACTTCGTTGAGCAGGATCTTGATGTTCACTTCGTGGTCGGAGCAGTCCACGCCACCGGCGTTGTCGATGAAGTCGGTGTTGGAACCGCCGCCATTGAGGCCGAACTCCACACGACCCAGTTGGGTCATGCCCAGGTTGCCGCCCTCGCCCACCACCTTGCAGCGCAGCTCGTTGCCGTTGACCCGCAGGGCGTCGTTGGCCTTGTCGCCGACGTCGGCATGGCTTTCGCTGCTGGCCTTGACGTAGGTGCCGATACCGCCGTTCCACAGCAAGTCCACCGGCGCCTTGAGCAAGGCGTTGAGCAGCTCGGTCGGGGTCAGCTTGTCGGCCTGGATGTCGAAGCGCTCTTTCATCTGCGGCGAGATGGCAATGCTCTTCGCGCTGCGGGAGAAGATCCCGCCGCCCTCGGACATGATGCTGGTGTCGTAGTCGCTCCAGGCCGAACGCGGCAGCTCGAACATGCGCTTGCGCTCGACGAAGCTGGTGGCCGGATCCGGGTTCGGGTCGATGAAGATGTGCAGGTGGTTGAACGCCGCCACCAGTTGCAGCTTGTCGGACATCAACAGGCCGTTGCCGAACACGTCGCCGGCCATGTCGCCAATGCCGACCACGGTGATCGGGTCTTCCTGGACATTGATCCCGCGCTCGCGGAAGTGGCGCTGCACGCCGACCCACGCGCCCTTGGCGGTGATGCCCATCTTCTTGTGGTCGTAACCGGCGGAACCGCCGGAGGCGAAGGCGTCGCCCAGCCAGAAGCCGTAATCGATGGCGATGCCGTTGGCGATGTCGGAGAAGGTCGCAGTGCCCTTGTCCGCCGCCACCACCAGGTACGGGTCATCCTGGTCGTGACGCACCACGTTGGCCGGCGGCACCAGGACGCCGTCTTTCAGGTTGTCGGTGATGTCCAGCAGGCCGGAAATGAAGATGCGGTAGCAGGCGATGCCCTCGGCCGCGATCTCGTCCCGGCTGCCGCCCAGCGGCAGGCGACGGGGCAGGAAGCCGCCCTTGGCGCCCACCGGCACGATCACCGAGTTCTTCACTTGCTGGGCTTTTACCAGGCCCAGGACTTCGGTACGGAAGTCCTCCTCGCGGTCGGACCAGCGCAGGCCACCACGGGCCACGTTGCCAAAGCGCAGGTGCACGCCTTCGACCCGTGGCGAGTAGACGAAGATCTCGAACTTGGGCACCGGCTTGGGCAGCTCGGGGATCAGGTGCGGGTTGAACTTGAAGCTGAAGTAGGACTTGTTCTGGCCGTTGGCGTCGGTCTGGTAGAAGTTGGTCCGCAGGGTGGCCTTGATCAGGTCCAGGTAGCGCCGCAGGATGCGGTCTTCGTTGAGTACCTGAACTTCGTCCAGGGCAGTGAGGATCGCATGCTCCAGACGCTGCTGCTTGTCTTCCAGGTCTTCGCTGGTGAGCTTGCGCGCCAGGTAGAAGCGGGTCTTGAACAACCGGGTCAGCTCGCGGGCGATGTCGGTGTGGTTGTTCAGGGTGCTGGCGATGTAACCCAGATCGAAGCCCAGGCGGATCTGCTTCAGGTAGCGGGCATAGGCGCGCAGCAGCGCCACGTCGCGCCATGGCAGGCCGGCGGTCAGCACCAGGCGGTTGAACGCATCGTTCTCGGCGTCGCCGCGGACGATATGGACGAAAGCGTCCTGCAGGGTGTCGTTGAGCTGCTGGATATCCAGGTCCAGGCCTTCGGCAGCGGTGAAGGCGAAGTCGTGGATCCAGAACTCGCGACCGTTGTTGTGGCGCAGGCGATACGGGAACTCACCCAGCACCCGCAAGCCGAGGTTTTCCAGGATCGGCAGCACGTCGGACAGCGCCAGCGGGGTGTCGGCGTGGTACAGCTTGCAGTGCAGCTCGCGCTGGCCAGACACCTGGCCCAGGGGCTGGTAGAAGCTCATCACCAGCGGGTTGGCTTCGGTGAGGCTCAGCAGGTGCTGCATGTCCACCACCGCCGAGTGAGCGGCGAAACGCTCGCGGTAGCCGGCCGGGAAGCCTTTCGGGAAGTCCGCCAGGACATTGGTGCCGTGGGCTTCGCCGAAGCTTTCCACGACCAGGCTGGCGTAGTCGTCCTGCCAGCTGCGGCAGGCCTGCACCACTTCCTTTTCCAGCAGCAGCGGGTCGATGTCGATGCGCTGTTTCGGGTCCACTCGCAGGATCAGCTGCACGCGGGCCAGCACCGACTCGGAGAAGAAGGTCCAGAATTCACAGTCGGTGGCTTGCAGGCGATCCATCAGCACTTGCTGGATCTTCTGCCGCACTTCGGTGGAATAGATGTCACGCGGCACGTAGGCCAGGCAGTAGCAGAAGCGGCCATACGGATCCTTGCGCAGGAACACGCGGATCTTGTTGCGTTCCTGGATCTGCACGATCGACATCACGGTGCTGAACAGCTCGTCCACCGGGGTCTGGAACAGATCGTCCCGTGGCAGCACTTCCAGGACCTGGGCCAGTTCCTTGCCCAGGTGCGCCTTGGCCTGGAAGCCCGAGCGCTGCTCGATGACTTCCACCTTGCGGCGGATGTAAGGAATCACCCGCACGCTTTCGCCGTACACCGAGGAGGTGTAGAGGCCCATGAAGCGGCATTCCTTGATCACCTTGCCATCGGCATCGATCTGGCGGATCGAAACGAAATCCGGGTAGGCCGGACGGTGCACGCGGCTGGGATGCGCAGCCTTGGCGAACGACAGCGGCGTCGGTTCGCGCAGGTAGTTGACGGCGTAGTCTTCGATACGCAGGTCATCGCTGGTCAGGCCGGCGCGCAGCAGCTTGGCCAGGCCGAGGAAGGAGCTCGGGTCATAGTCGATATGCCCGCCGTCCTGGTCGGTGCCGACCACGAATTCTTCATAGCCGAGGAAGGTGAAGTGGTTGCCCACCAGCCATTCCAGGAAGCTCTTGATCTCGCTCTTTTCATCGGCAGCGATGGCGAACTGGCTGTTGTCGATGCTTTCGATCAGTTCCTGGACCTTGGCCTTCATCGGCTCGAAGTCGGCCACGGCCACGCGCACTTCGCCCAGTACCTGCTCCAGTTCCTTGCCCAGCACGCTGAGCTCGGCGGCATTGGCGCTGCGGTCGATCTCCAGGTACATCAGCGACTCTTGCAGCACGCCTTCGCCCTGGGTGCCCTTGGGCAGGACTTCCAGCAGTTCGCCCTTGCTGCCGCGGCGCACGCTGAGCACGGTGGTCTGCAGGGTGTGGATGCTGTAGCCGCGACGGTTGAGCTCGGTGCGTACCGAGTCCACCAGGAACGGCAGGTCGTGATGCAGCACTTCCACCGCGGTGTGGGTCGACTGCCAGCCGTGACGTTCATAGTCGGGGTTGTAGACGCGCACTTGCGGTTGCGCGTGGTCGAAGCGCTCAAGCAGGCGCCATGCGGAAAGGGTGCAGCCCGCCAGGTCGGACATGCGACGCTGGGTGAGTTCGTCCAGGGAAATGATGCCGAAGAATTGTTCAGCGAACAGCGCCACTTGTGGCAGTGCCTGTTCACTGATGTGCTGCGCCAGTGCCGCTTGCAGTTGGTGCTGGAAGTCGGCTTTGCTGGCTGCGGTGAAGAACGCCATCTGTGGTACTCCGCTTGGGCTTGTTATTGATGGTAGCGTCGCGTGCAAACCCCTTGCGGGGCGTTGGTGCATCCTGCTCCTGGTCTCGGGCAGAGGTCGCAGGATGCCAGGTGGATGAAGCTGGACGAGGCGTACAGGTCACATTCACCTTCCCGGGATGGGCATCTGCAAAAACGACTGGCGCCGGCATGCCGCGCAATGCCTTTACAGGTGACCATCGAAAATCAGACGCAACCTATTGCACTCGAGAACAAATTGTCCGCTGCGCAGCTTAACGAGTGGAACGCGACAACTGCTTGCGATGCTGCGACATATTCGGTCAACGGCACGCAACCGGACGCTCATGCCCTGAACAACACTAGCAGGCAACGGGGAAAAACCAGGGTTTTCCCCGGTTTCAGGGTACTTGCGTACCAAAAGCGCCTGCCGGACCTGATGCGCCCACGACCTGTTCTCAGACAGACAGGCCAGCAGAAATTCCCCCGGGCTGGCAGAATTGTTTCCTTTTTTGCAGCGCCCGGCCGCCGCCGGCCCAAGACCCAGGAACGCCCCCCCATGCTGATGACCACCGCCCACCTGATCGCCAACCCCTGCGACGACGAAGAAGACAACATGGCCATGCTCTGCTGCCACAGCAACCAGGGCGAGATGTTCCTGATGAGCCGCTACCCGGATGAAGACGAGCTGGAAATCACCCTCGACGGCGAACCCTCGACCCTCGATGGCGTCAAGGTCACCCTGAGCCCGACCACCCTGCTGATCGAAATCGCCGCCGCCGATGCCGACGCCCTCAATGGTGCCGATCACCTGGAAATCCGCCACAGCACCGCCGCCTCGGACCTGGCCGAAGTGGAGCTGACCCTGCAGAACATCCTCAAGGGCACCGGCACCTACATCAGCCAGCTGTCCTGACCCGCCGTCGAACCTGCGGCGCCCTCCAGATCCCCGCGTCTCCTGCGTCGGTATGCCCCCCAAGCCGTTCGCAGCCTGCGGCAGCGGCTACAGGAACCGCCCGCGAGAATCGGTGGGCGGCGGTGTTTTTTTCGACTAATTCGCTAAATCAGCCGTTCCCCGTTAGTCGCCGCACCCCGCTATGGATTAAAGTATCGCCCCCAGCCCCGACGTTATTTCAACGCCCGGGGCGCACCCTCTCCAGGAACAGTCACCGATGGAACATCGTGAAGCGCTTTTGGCGCTGCGAACCTTTCTTTCAACGCAGATTCTCGGCCAGGAAAAACTTATCGAGCGCTTGCTCATCGCCCTGCTCGCCGACGGCCACATGCTGGTCGAGGGCGCTCCGGGGCTGGCCAAGACCAAGGCCATCAAAGAGTTGGCCGAAGGCATTGAAGCGCAATTCCATCGGATTCAGTTCACCCCCGACCTGCTGCCCGCGGACATCACCGGCACCGAAATCTATCGCCCGGAAACCGGCAGCTTCGTGTTCCAGCAGGGGCCGATCTTCCACAACCTGGTGCTGGCCGACGAAATCAACCGCGCCCCGGCCAAGGTCCAGTCGGCGCTGCTGGAGGCCATGGCCGAGCGACAGGTCAGTGTCGGGCGCAGCACCTATGAACTGTCGCCGCTGTTCCTGGTGATGGCGACCCAGAACCCCATCGAGCAGGAAGGCACCTACCCGCTGCCCGAAGCCCAGCTCGACCGCTTCCTGATGCACGTCAAGATCGGTTTCCCGGACGCCGCCGTCGAGCGGCGGATCCTCCAGCAGGCCCGTGGCGAAGCGCTGAACGGCGAAACCAAGCCCGAGCGCCGGGTCAGCCAGCAGGCGATCTTCGCCGCGCGCAAGGAAATCCTCGGCCTGTACATGGCCGACGCGGTGGAGGAATACCTGGTGCAACTGGTGATGGCCACCCGCACCCCGGCCAAGTTCGATCCGGAACTGGCCGAGTGGATCGCCTACGGCGCCAGCCCCCGCGGCTCCATCGCCCTGGACCGCTGCGCCCGGGCCCACGCCTGGCTCGCCGGCCGCGACTTCGTCAGCCCGGAAGACATCCAGGCCGTGCTGTTCGACGTGCTGCGCCACCGCATCATCCTGTCCTTCGAGGCTGAAGCGGCGGGCATCGACCAGGACCGTGTGGTACAGCGCATCCTCGACGTCGTTGCCGTCGCCTGATCTGCATGACTCACGCCAGCGCCGAACCCGGCATTCGCATCACCCTCGGTGAACTGATCGAGATGCGCCACCGCGTGCGCGAGGTGCAGCTGTTCTCCACCCCGAGCCAGCGCAGCCCGCTGATCGGCCTGCACCACTCCAAGCTGCGCGGACGCGGCGTGGATTTTGACCAGGTGCGGGTCTACCAGGCCGGCGACGACGTGCGCACCATCGACTGGCGGGTCACCGCGCGCACCCAGGAACCGCACACCAAGCTGTTCCACGAGGAGCGCGAACGGCCGATCTTCATCATGGTCGAGCAGAGCCGCCAACTGTTCTTCGGCTCCGGGCTGATGTTCAAGTCGGTGCTCGCCGCCCAGGCCGCGAGCCTGATCGGCTGGGCCGCCCTGGGCCATAACGACCGGGTCGGCGGGCTGGTCTACGGCGACGACGAGCACTACGAGATCAAGCCCCGGCGCAGCAAGCAGAGCCTGTTGCAACTGCTCAATCGCCTGGTGCGGGTCAACCAGTCGCTGCACAGCGACGCCCAGCCCCAGCGCGATGCCCTGGGCACCGCGCTGCTGCGCGGGCGCGAGGTGCTGCGTCCGGGGAGCCTGGTGATCGTGATCTGCGACGAACGCGCCCTGAGCGACGCCGCCGAGCAACAGTTGAGCCTGCTGTCGCGCCATTGCGACCTGCTGCTGATGCCGCTGTCCGATCCTCTGGACCACGCCCTGCCCGCCGCCGGCCTGCTGCGCTTTGCCGAACGCGGCGCGCAGCTGGAACTGGACACCCTGAACTACGAGCTGCGCCAGGCCTACCGGGCCCAGAGCGAGGCGCGTATCGCCCGTTGGGAACGCCTGGCGCAAAAGCTGCGGGTGCTACTGATGCCCCTGAGCACCCAGAGCGAAATGGTCGAGCAGCTGCGCGAATACCTCAATCCGCAGCGCCCGGGAGCCGGCCGATGAGCAGCCTGGAACAACTGCAACCGCTACTGCCGCCGCCCGATATCGGCCTGTGGCCACCGGCCCCGGGCTGGTGGGGGCTGGCCGTGGTCCTGCCGCTGCTGGGCCTGGCCCTGTGGCGCTGGCGCCACCTGTGGCCGCGCAAGACCACCCGCCCGCGCAGCGAACAGCCCCTGGACCCGGTGCGCCTGGCCGCCCTGGCGGAACTGGCGCTGTTGCCCAAGCCCTATGACGGCGCCCCGGCCGGCGCCTGGCTGCAGGCCCTCAACGCCCTGCTCAAGCGCCTGTGCCGCAACCACTACCCCTACAGCCAGAGCCACACCCTCAACGGCCGCAAGTGGCTGGCGTTTCTCGACAACCGCTGCCCGGCCGCCGGCCTGACCCGCTGGATGGTGCTGGTGGAAGGGGCCTACAAACCCGAGTGCAAGCTCGACGACAAAGCCATCGCCGGCCTGACCCAGGCGGTGGACACCTGGATTCGCAAGCATGTTTGAGTTCGCCTGGCCGTGGATCTTCGCCCTGTTGCCGCTGCCCTGGCTGCTGCGCCTGGTGCTGCCGGTGGCCGACAGCGGCGAACCGGCGCTGAAAGTGAGTTTTCTCAGCGAGCTGGAAGGCCTGTCCCGACGCCGGGCCCGGGCCCACCTGCCGGCCTGGCGCCAGCAGGCACGCTTCATCCTGCTCTGGATCTTGTTGCTGCTGGCCGCGGCCCGCCCGCAATGGCTGGGGGAACCGTTGCCGGTGGCCGCCAGTGGCCGCGACCTGCTGGTGGCGGTGGACGTATCCGGCTCCATGGACTTTCCCGACATGCAGTGGCAGGACGAAGACGTCAGCCGCCTGAGCCTGGTCAAGCACCTGCTGGGGGACTTTCTCGAACACCGCGAGGGCGACCGGGTTGGCCTGATCCTGTTCGGCAGCAAGGCCTATCTGCAGGCGCCCCTGACCTTCGACCGGCGCACGGTGCGGATCTGGCTCGACGAGGCGAAGATCGGCATCGCCGGCAAGAACACCGCCATCGGCGACGCCATCGGCCTGGCCCTCAAGCGCCTGCGCCAGCGTCCGGCGCAGAGCCGGGTGCTGATCCTGGTCACCGACGGCGCCAACAATGGCGGCGAGATCGCGCCCATTACCGCTGCCCGGCTGGCCGCCGCGGAAGGGGTGAAGATCTACCCTATCGGCATCGGCGCCGACCCGCAGGACAGCGCCACGCTCGGGGTATTGGGGCTCAACCCGAGCCTGGACCTGGACGAACCGGCGCTCAAGGAGTTGGCCGAGGTCACCGGCGGGCGCTACTTCCGCGCCCATGATGGCCAGGAGCTGCAGGCCATCAAGGAAACCCTCGACCAACTGGAACCCGTGGCCCAGCAACCGACCCAGGCCCGCCCGGCCCAGGCCCTGTACCACTGGCCCCTGGCCGCCGCCCTGCTGCTCAGCGTGCTGCTGGTGCTGCGCGAGCGCTGGTCGCACAACCCGCTGCAGCGTTTCTTCAGCGAGTCGAGCTTCCTGCTACCCGCCCATGACTGGCGCCAGCGGCTCAAGCGCCTGCGCTTGCGGAGGCGTCGATGATCAGCCTCTGGCCCCATTGGTTCCGTCCCGAATGGCTGCTGGTGCTGCCGCTGCTGGCGCTGTTGCTGTGGAAGCTCTGGCACCGGCAGAAGCGCGCCGGACGCTGGCAGATGATCCTGCCACCGGCCTTTCACGCCGCCCTGCTCAGCGGCGGCAATGGCCGCGAAAGCAAGCTGCCCTGGGTGGCCCTGGGCCTGGCCTGGCTGCTGGCGGTGCTGGCCCTGCTCGGCCCCAGCTGGCAGCGAGTGGAACAGACCAGCCAGAAACCCGCCGACCCGCTGGTGGTGCTGCTGGAACTGACCCCGCAGATGCTCGCAAGCGACGTGCCGCCCAACCGCCTGGAGCAGGCCCGGCACAAGTTGCTGGACCTGTTGCAAGCGCGCAGCGACGCCCAGACCGCGATCGTGGTCTATGCCGGCAGCGCCCATACCCTGGTGCCGCTGTCCGATGATCTGGCCACCAGCCGCAATCTGCTGGACGCGCTGAAACCGTCGATCATGCCCCAGGCCGGCCAACGCGCCGACCTGGCCCTGCTCAAGGCCCTCAAGCTGCTGGACCAGGGCGCCCTCGGCCAGGGTCGGGTGCTGCTGATGGCCACCTCCCTCAGCGAACAGGAGCGCCAGGGCATCCGCCAGGCCCTCGGCGGTGACGCGCCGCAGTTGCTGATGCTGGGCCTGGGCAGCCGCGACGGCGCCCCGGTGACCCAGGAAGACGGCAGCTACCTCAAGGACGATCTGGGGGCGATCCTGGTGTCCCGCCTGGACAGCCCGGACCTCAAGCAGTTCATCGGCGAGGTCGGCGGCCGCTACCGGCAGGCGCGCCTGGACGACAGCGACCTCAAGGGCCTGGGCCTGCTGGGCGGCCCCCAGGGATTGCGCAATGACGGCCAGACCCTGCGCCTGGACACCTGGGCCGACCAGGGCTACTGGCTGTTGCTGCCACTGCTGTTGCTGGCCGCCTGCGCCGGGCGCCGGGGCTGGCTGTTCTGCCTGCCGCTGCTGCTGTTGGCCGCGCCGCAGCCGAGCTACGCCCTGGACTGGCAAGACCTGTGGTTGCGCCCCGACCAGCAGGGTCAACGGCTGCTGGAGCAGCAGCGTCCGGCCGAGGCCGCGCGGCGCTTCCAGGACCCGCAATGGCAAGGCGTGGCCCTGTACGAATCCGGCAACTACAATGCCGCCGCCGAGCGCTTTGCCGAAGGCGACGACGCCCGCGCCCACTACAATCGCGGCAATGCCCTGGCCCGCAGCGGTGAACTGGAAGCGGCCATCGACGCCTACGAGCAAGCCCTGGAACGCCAGCCGGACCTGCAACCGGCCCTGGCCAACAAGGCCCTGGTGCAAAGCCTGTTGCAACAGCAGCAGGTGGCCCCACCGACAGCGCCGCAAAAGCCGCAGAACCCCGACAGCGACGACAGCAACAACGCCGGTCCCAGCGGCGCCGCGACCCAGCCGACCAGCGGCGGCGAACCCCCGGACAACAGCGGGCAGACCGCGGCCGAAACCGGCGAGGCCACGCCGGCGCCGCCGAGCAACGGCAACAGCGAGGTGCCCGGCAGCGAACTGGACGACCAGCACACCACCACCCCGCTGCGCCCGGCCCAGGACAGCCTGGACGCCGAACACCAGCAGGCGCTGGAACAATGGCTGCGCAAGATCCCGGACGATCCGGGCGAACTGCTGAGGCGTAAATTCTGGTACGAACAGCAACAACATCAGGATCAGGGAAAAACTCGATGACCCGCTGCACCGCTGCCCTTCTGCTAGCCCTCGCGTTCTGGACGGCCCCGTCCCAGGCTGCCGGGCTGTCCGCCAGCCTGGACCGCAGCCAGGTGAATGCCGGGGAAACCGTCGAGCTGACCCTGGAGTCCAGCGACGTCACCCAGTTCGGCAAGCCCGATCTCACGCCCCTGGACAGTCAGTTCGAAGTACGCGGCACACGCCAGGTCAACCAGCTCAACAGCCTGGGCGACAACCACGCCAGCACCCGCTGGATCATCACCCTGCTGCCGCGCCAGCTCGGCACCCTGGAGATCGCCCCGCTGCAACTGGGCAATCTGCACAGCCAGGCCCTGAGCCTGCAAGTCAACGCCGGGGCGGCCCAGGATCAGGACACCCGGCTGGAGCCGGTGTTCATCAAGGCCGAACTCGACCAACCCAAGGTCTACGTCCAGGCCCAGGCCCTGCTGACCCTGCACATCTACCATTCGGTGCCGCTGTTCGACGACAGCAACCTCAGCCCCCTGCAACTCGACGACGCCCGGGTCGAGCAACTGGGCGAGCCGCGCACCTACGAAAAACTCATCAATGGCGTGCGTCACGGGGTGATCGAGATGCGCTACGCCCTGTACCCCCAGCGCAGCGGCACGTTGCAGATCCCGGCCCTGACCTTCAGCGCCACCCTGGCCAACCCGGGCAACGACCAGGAACCCGCGCCCCAGGCGCCCAAGCCCGGCAAGCTGATCCATGTCAGCTCCGAGCCCATGAGCCTGGAGGTGCTGGGCAAGCCCGCCGGCTATCCCGACGATGTCCCCTGGCTGCCGGCGCGCCGCCTGGAGCTGACTGAAAGCTGGAACCCGGAGCCCGATCATCCGCAGGTCGGCGACTCCCTGACCCGCAGCCTGACCCTGCGCGCCGAAGGCCTGTCCAGCACCCAGTTGCCGCCCCTGCCCCAGCCCGAGGTCAACGGCCTGCGCAGCTACCCCGACCAGCCGCAACTGAGCAACCAGCACGTCGAGCAGGGCCTGCTGGGCATTCGCGAAGAGCGCCAGGCCCTGGTGCCGACCCGCACCGGCGAAGTCAATCTGCCGGGCCTGGAAGTGACCTGGTGGAACACCCAGCAAGAGCGCCTGGAACTCACCCGCCTGCCGGCCCGCAGCCTGCAGGTAGCGAACAACCCGAGCCTGGTGGTGGATACCCCGACCGGCACGCCCCAGGCCGACAGCGACGAGGGGCCGCTCTGGCCCTGGCAACTGAGCACCCTGCTGCTGGCCTGCACCACCCTCCTAGGCTTCGGCCTGTGGTGGCGGGCCCGCTCGCAGCCGGCGGTGCTGCGTGCCACCCAGACCGGCCCGAGCCCGCGCTCGCTGCTGGACGACCTCAAGCGCGCCTGCCAGGCCAACGACCCGCAAGCCACCCGCCAGGCCCTGGATGCCTGGGCGCGCCAGCAACCGGAAACCCTGGCCGACATGGCCGCGCGCTTCATCCCGCTGTCCGATGCCCTGGACGGACTCAACGGCGCCCTCTACAGCGAAACCGGCCAGTATTGGCAAGGTGAGGAACTGTGGCGGGCGATCCGCGCCATCCCCATCAACGAGCGAGTCCAGGACCCGCTGGCGGACACCACCAGCCTGCCGCCGCTCTACCCCAAATAACAGCAGCCGCAAGCTGCAAGCCTCAAGCGCCAAGATTCGCTTGAGCTTGCAGCTTGCAGCTTGCCACTTGCAGCTCGTAGCTGCTTTTCCTGGAGTTTGCCTTGCGTCTGTTTCACACCTCCGACTGGCACCTGGGCCAGAACCTCCACGGCCAGGAACGGGACTTCGAACACGCCTGTTTTCTGGAGTGGCTGCTGCGTCAGCTCAAAGCTGAGCAGCCGGATGTACTGCTGATCGCCGGCGACATCTTCGACACCGTCAACCCGCCGGTCAAAGCCCAGGAGCGGCTCTACGACTTCATCGTCAGCGCTCACGAACAACAGCCGGGCCTGACCGTGGTGATGATCGCCGGCAACCACGACTCCGGCTCGCGCATCGAGCTGCCGGCGCCGCTGATGCGGCGCCTGCGCACCCGCGCCCTGGGCCGGGTGCTGTGGCTGGATGACGGCCAGCTGGATGTCGAACGCCTGCTGCTGCCGCTGCCCGACGCCAGTGGCGCGATCCGCGCCTGGTGCCTGGCCCTGCCGTTCCTGCGCCCGGCGGAAGTCACCGGCGCAAAACTGGGCGACGACTACCTCAAGGGCATCGCCCAGGTCCATGAATGGCTGATCGCCGCGGCCAATGCCAAGCGCCAGCCGGGCCAGGCCCTGATCGCCGTGAGCCACGCGCACATGGCCGGTGGTTCGGTGTCCGAAGATTCCGAGCGCAGCCTGATCATCGGCAACGCCGAGGCGCTGCCCGCCAGCCTGTTCGGCGCGGACGTCAGCTACGTCGCCCTGGGGCACCTGCATAAACCGCAGAAGGTCAACGGCGAGCAGCGCATCCGCTACAGCGGCTCGCCGATCCCGCTGTCGTTTTCCGAGATCGGCTACCAGCACCAGATCCTCGATGTACGCCTGGACGGCGAAACCCTGGTCAGCGTCGAGCCGCGGCTGATTCCCCGGGCGGTCAACCTGCAACGCCTGGGCCCGGCGCCCCTGGGTGAGCTCCTGACCCAGCTCGGCGAGCTGCCGGACATCGACCTGTTGGCCGAAGAACAGCGCCAGCCCTGGCTGGAAGTGCGGGTGCGCCTCGACGAGCCGCAGCCGGACCTGCGCCAGCAAGTGGAAAGCGCCCTGCAAGGCAAGGCCGTGCGCCTGGTACGGATTGCCGCCGAATACGCCGGCAATGGCGGCCGCGACGCTGAAGAGGCCGGCGCTGAGCTGATCGAACTGGATCAACTGAGCCCCGAAGAACTGTTCCGCCGGGCCTGGCGCGATGCCTACGCCAATGAAGTGGACGACGCCACCCTCAAGGATTTCGCCCTGCTGTTGCAGGACGTGCAGCAAGAAGGGGAACAGCCATGAAGATCCTGGCCATCCGCCTGAAGAACCTGGCCTCCCTGGCCGGGCCATTCGAGATCGACTTCAGCGCCGAGCCCCTGGCCAGCGCCGGGCTGTTCGCCATCACCGGGCCCACCGGCGCCGGCAAGAGCACCCTGCTGGACGCCCTGTGCCTGGCGTTATTCGGCGCCGTGCCGCGGCTGAACAAGATCGCCAAGGAAAACAAGGTTCCCGAGGTCGACAGCGATATCTCCACCGGCGACCCCCGCACCCTGCTGCGCCGTGGCACCGGCAGCGGGTTCGCCGAGGTGGACTTTGTCGGCGTCGACGGGCGTCGCTATCGCGCCCGCTGGGAAACCAACCGCGCCCGCGACAAGGCCAATGGCAAGCTGCAAAGCAGCCGGCAGAGCCTGCACGACCTGGACAGCAATCAGTTGCTGGCCAGCGGCAAGCGCGACTATGAACAGCTGATCGAGGCCAAGCTGGGCCTCAACTTCGAGCAGTTCACCCGCGCCGTGATGCTGGCCCAGAGCGAGTTCAGCGCGTTTCTCAAGGCCGACGACAAGGAACGCAGCGAGCTGCTGGAAAAGCTCACCAACACCTCGATCTACAGCCAGTTGGGGCGCCGCGCCTACAGCAAGAGCAAGGAGGCCGAAGAGGCCCACAAGGAACTCAAGGCCCAGGCCAGCGGCATCACCCCGCTGGACCCGCAAGCCCGGGCCGAACTGGACCAGCAGTTCAACGACGCCCAGCAACAGCTCAAGACCCAGCAGGCCCAGCTCAAACAGCTGGAAGCCCAGCACAGCTGGCTCAAGGAACTGGGACAGTGGCAGCAGGCCCGGCAAGACGCCGCCGAGCAGTTGCAACAGGCCGAGCAGCAGGCTCAGACCCTGGCCCCGCAGCGCCTGCGCCTGCAACGGCTGGAGCAACTGGCGCCGCAGCGTCACCAGTTCCTGCGCCAGATCGAGCTGCAGCAAGCCCTGCAGCCCCTGCGCCAACAGATTGAGCAGCAGGCCGCGCATCAGCTTGAACAGCAACAACAGCACCAACAGTTGCAGCAGCGAGTGCTCGACGCCGGCGAGGCCCTGACCCGGGCCCAGAGCCAGCACAGCGACAGCGCGCCGCTGCTGCGTGAAGCCTTTGCCGAACAGGCCAACCTGACCCGCCTGGGGCAGAGCCTGGCCCAGGCCACCGAACAGCGCGAACAGGCCGAGCAGGCCTGCGCCCGGGGTCAGCAGGACATCGAGCAGTTGCTGGAGCAGCAGCGCCTGGTGGGCCAGCGCCTGGAGCGGATCAGCGCTCAACTGGAGCACAGCGCCGCCCTCGCCCCCTTGAGCGAAGCCTGGAACGCCTACCGTGAACGCCTGCAGCAACTGATGCTGATCGGCAATCGCCTGAACCAGGGCCAGAGCGAACTCCCGGCCCTGGAACAGCGGGCCAGCGCCGCCGCCCAGCAGTTGAGCGAACAACGCGCCCAGTTGGAACTGCTCTACCGCGAAGCCGACGCCGAACCCCAGGCCGTGGCCGAGCAGATCCAACTGCTCGATGGACTGCTCAAGGACAATCGCAAACAGCAACGCGCCGTCGAAGACCTGGCCCGACTCTGGGCCCAGCAGCAGGACCTGACGCAACGCGCTCAGGCACTGCAGGACAAGCAGCAGGCAGTGGCCGCCCAGCGCGAGGCACTGAACCAGGCCGGCCTGCAAGCCAAGGCCGAGCTGAGCCTGGCCGAGCAGGCCCTGAGCGTCACCCAGGCCCTGCTGGAGCGCCAGCGGCTGGCCCGCAGCGCCAGCGTCGAGGAACTGCGCGGGCAGTTGCAGGACGATCAGCCGTGCCCGGTGTGCGGCAGCGTCGAACACCCCTATCACCAGCCCGAGGCCCTGTTGCAGAGCCTCGGACGCCACGACGCCAGCGAGGAAGCCGGGGCCCGTCAGGCGGTGGATGCACTCAAGGAGCAGCTCAACGAACTGCGGGCCCAGGTCCAGGGCCTGATCGCCCAGCAGAAAGAGTTTCTCCAGCAACAGGAACAACTGACCGGCCAGCAACAGGCCCTGGCCCCGAGCATCGAGGCCCACCCGCTGAGCGCCGCGCTGCTGGAGCGTGACCCGGCCCAGCGCGACGCCTGGCTACGCCAGCAACTGGAACAGCTGCAACAGAGCATCAGCCAGGATGAAAACCGCCAGGGCGCCCTGCTGACCCTGCAAAAGGATGCCGCGCGCCTGCAACAGCAACTGCAGGCGGCCGTCGAGGCCAACCAGCACGCCGCCCAGGACCTGCACAAACAACAGGAACAACTGAGCGCCGACCGCCAGCGCCTGGACGAAGAGCTGGACAACTTCAGCCAACGGCTGCCGGCCGAGGTGCTCGAAGGCCTGCGCCGCGACCCGGCCAACACCTTCATGCACCTGGACCAGCAGGTGCTGCAACGCATCGAGCAGTTGCGCGAACGCCAGGACGAAACCGAAGAACAACAGCAACGCCAACAGCTGCTGGAAAAGGAACAGGACCGGCAACTGACCCGCCAGCAGCAACTGAGCGCTGCCCAGACGCAATTCAGCGACCTGAGCCAGCAGCAACAGGCCTGCCAGGAGCGCCTGAACACCCTGCTGGGCAGCCACTCCAGCGCCGAACACTGGCAGCAGCAGTTGGATCAGGCGCTGGAACAGGCCCGCGGTGACCAGGCCAGGGCCCAGCACGAGCAGCAGGAGCTGCAGCAGCAACTGATCCAACTGAGCGCCGAGCTCAAGGCCCGGCAAGAGCGTCTGCAAGCCCTGGACAGCGAACAGCAGCAACTGACCGGCAGCATCGAACAATGGCGCGCCCAGCACCCGGAGCTGGATGACGCCGGCCTGCAACAGCTGCTGGAACTGGACGAGCAGCAGATCCAGCAACTGCGCCTGCAGTTGCAGGCCAACGACAAGGCCATCGAGCAAGCCAAGGTCCTGCTCCAGGAGCGTCAGCAGCGCCTGCAACAGCACCAGGCCCAGCACAACGGCAACCTGGAGGCCGAACCACTGGCCCAGGCCCTTGAAGAGCTGCAGCAACAAGCCCTCGCCAGCGAACAGCAGGTGGCGGAACTGCGCGCCCGGCAAAGCGAGGATCAGCGTCGCCAGGAGGCCAATCAGGCCCTGGGCCAGCAGATCCACGAGGCCTACCAGCAATGGCAGCGCTGGGCCCGGCTCAATGCGCTGATCGGCTCGGCCACCGGCGACACCTTCCGCAAGATCGCCCAGGCCTACAACCTCGACCTGCTGGTGCACCACGCCAACGCCCAGTTGCGCCAGCTGGTGCGGCGCTACCGCCTCAAGCGCGGCGGCAGCATGCTCGGCCTGCTGGTGCTGGACACCGAGATGGGCGATGAACTGCGCTCGGTGCATTCGCTGTCCGGCGGTGAAACCTTCCTCGTATCCCTGGCCCTGGCCCTGGGGCTGGCGTCCATGGCCTCCAGCACCCTGAAGATCGAATCGCTGTTCATCGACGAAGGCTTCGGCAGCCTCGACCCCGAGTCCCTGCAACTGGCCATGGACGCCCTCGACGGCCTGCAGGCCCAGGGACGCAAGGTCGCGGTGATTTCCCACGTCCAGGAAATGCATGAACGGATCCCGGTGCAGATCCAGGTCAGCCGCCAGGGCAACGGCCTGAGCACCCTGGAGGTGAAATGAGCACGCGAGCGATGCCCGAGGCGACCCTCTACTCGTTCCGCCGCTGCCCTTACGCCATGCGCGCGCGCCTGGCCCTGCGCTATGCCGGGGTGCCGGTGCAGATCATCGAAGTCAGCCTCAAGGCCAAACCGGCCGAGATGCTGGCCCTGTCGCCCAAGGGCACGGTGCCGGTGCGGCACTGGAGGACCGGGTGATCGACGAGAGCCTGGAGATCATGCACTGGGCCCTGGCCCAGCATGACCCCGAAGACTGGCGGCTGAGCACGGACCCCACGGCCCAGGCGCGGATGGCGGCGCTGATTGCCGAGAACGATCAGGTGTTCAAGGTGCACCTCAATCGCTACAAGTACGCCGAGCGCTATCCCGAGGCGCCCATGGAGCATTACCGGGGCCAGGGCGAAGTGTTTCTGGCGCGCCTGGACGGGTTGCTGCAGCAGCGGCGCTATCTGCTGGCGGAGCATCCGAGCTTGGCGGACATGGCGTTGCTGCCGTTTGTTCGCCAATTTGCCCATGTGGACCGGGAGTGGTTTGCGCAGACTCCCCATGGCGCTTTGCAGAGGTGGTTGCGGGAGTGGCTGGAGTCGCCGTTGTTTGTGGGGGTCATGTCGAAGTCGTTGGCTTGAGGTGAGTGTTTTTTGGGTGGCATAGCCGTTGCTGCGGGTGCGGCGGCTGAAGGTTTCGCCCTGACAGCGAGTCACTTTGGCTCGGCATGGCTTGCGGACCTCTTCGCCGGCAAGCCGGCTCCTACACGACGGCGTGCACCGCTCCCCCTGTAGGAGCTGGCTTGCCAGCGAGGGCGTCAGCCCGGGCGACGCATGGCTTGCGGGCCCCTTCGCCGGCAAGCCGGCTCCTACACGGCGGCGGCAGGTTGCAGTTGGCGTTTGCGCTGCATCAGGTAGTAGGCGCCATAGCACAGGACGATAAAGCCGGAACCCCAGTACAAGGACGGGCGCTGGGTTTCGTCGAGGGCCAGGAACACGAACAGCGAACTGCACAGGACGATGCACAGCAGCGGCACCAGGGGGAACCACGGGGCGCGGTATTTGAGCTGGTGCAGTTGCCCGCCCTCACGCAGGAACTGGCGGCGGAAGCGGTACTGGGCCAGGGCAATGACGATCCAGGTCACGGTGCCAGCCATGCCGCTCACCGCCATCAGCACCATGAACAGGGTGTCGGCGGCAATGAAGCTGGTCATCAGCGAGATCAGGGCAAAACACAGGGTGATGGCCAGGGCGCGCAGGGGTACGCCCTGTTTGCTCAGCGGCGACAGGGCCTTGGGCGCCATGCCGGATTTGGACATGGCCCAGAGGATCCGCGTGGAGGCATAGAGCCCGGAGTTGCCCACCGAAAGAATCGCCGTGAGGATCACGAAGTTCATCAGGTCGGCGGCATAAGGAATGCCCACCATGTCGAACACCTGGACGAAGGGGCTTTCCACCAGCCCGGCTTGCTGCCAGGGAATGATCGCAGCCAGCACCATCACCGCCAGGACGTAGAAGATCAGCACCCGGAACACCACGTTGCGCACGGCCCGCGGAATGCTTTTTTCCGGCTGGTCGGTTTCACCCGCCGCCACGCCCATGATCTCGCAGCCCTGGAAGGCGTAGACCACGGTCATCATCACCGCGAACACCGCCGGCAGGCCGTTGGGGAACAGCGAGTCGCCCTTGAGGTTGTCGAGCATCGGCGCCGGGGCGCTATTGGGCAGGTCGATGACGCCGAAGATCACCAGCGCGCCGACCACGATAAAGCTCAGGATCGCCAGCACCTTGACCCCGGCGAACCAGTATTCGGCCTCGCCAAAGGCCCGGGTGGCCAGGGCGTTGATGCCGAACAGCAAGGCCACGAACAGCGCCGACCAGTACCAGATCGGCACCCCGGGGAACCAGCGCTGCATCAGCATGCCGGCGGCGGTGAACTCCAGGCCCACGGTGGTGGCCCAGCTCATCCAGTAGACCCAGCCGATCATGAAGCCGGTGGCCGGGCCGATGTATTTCGTGGCATGGGCCTGGAACGAGCCGGACACCGGCATCTGCACCGACAGCTCGCCGAGGCAGACCATCACCAAGTACATCAGGAACCCGGCCACCAGGTAAGAGAGGATCGCCCCCCAGGGACCGCCCTGGTTGATGGTGACCCCGGAGCCCATGAACAGCCCGGTGCCGATCACCCCGCCCAGGGACAGCATGAAAATGTGCCGGCTCTTCAAGGAGCGGGTCAGGTGGATGCCTTTACGTTCAGTGGTGGTTGTCATGGCGCACCTCAGCAGTCGATGAGGCGCAGGGCGCGTGGCGAAGGGGTGTGGCGGACGACGGAAGCAGCTTGCAGGCAGTTCATTATTATTATCTCCAATAAGCTTCGAAGGCCGCGGCGGGCGCGGCTTGGGCGATTATTGGAAAGCCATGTAAGTTCGGATTGACCGTCAGGATCGAAGATGTAAAAAGTCGTAAGTTTTTTGTACGTCAGGCTTCCAGCAGGCGTTGCAGCAAGGCCCGGGACTGCTGCCAGAGCGGTTGCAGGCTCGCCGTCAGGGTCGTGAGGGCCGGGCGCTCGCTGTGTTGCGCCGCGCTTTCCACTTCCCGTAGCGCCCGGGCCAGGGCGCAAAAGCCCATGGAGTCGGCACTGCCCGCCAGGCGATGGGCCAGGTGCAGGACTTCGGTGCAGTCCTCGGCGGCCAGGGCGTCGGCCAGCAGCGGTTGCTGCTGGTCCAGGGCGTTGGCCAGGACCTGGAGCAGGCCCTGCAGCTTCTGTTCGCCCAACAGGCGCCGATGGGTGTCCAGCACGCCCTGGTCAAGCAGGCCTTGCGGGTCGGTCAAGGGTGGCGGCTGCACCTGCCCAGCCAGCACCTGGCGCAGGCTCTCCAGCTGCAACGGCTTGCCGAGAATGCCCTGCATCCCGGCCTGCAAATAGCCGCGCACCACGGCCGGTTGGACACTGGCGGTCAGGGCGACGATGCGCACCTGCTGGTTGGGCCCGGGGCGCTGGCGAATTTCCCGGCACAGCTCGACCCCGCTGATGCCGGGCAGGTGCACGTCCAGCAGCAACAGGTCGAAGGCCTGGTGCTGACACAAGGCCAGGGCCGACTCGCCGTCTTGCGCCAGCCACACCTGATGGCCGTCACGCTCCAGCAGGCCGCTGGCCACTTCACGGTTCAGGGCCACGTCTTCCACCACCAGGATCTGCAAGGCCTGGGTCGGCGCTGGCAACGCGGGCGCCGGTAAAGGTACCTGGCCGATACCCAGCAGCAGCTCGAACCAGAAGCAACTGCCCTGCCCCAGCTCGCTGTTGACGCCGATGCGCCCGTCCAGCTGTTGCAGCAGGTGCTTGCAGATGGCCAGGCCCAGGCCGGTGCCGCCGTAACGTCGGGTGACTTCATCACTGGCCTGGACGAAACGCTCGAAGATCTTCTCGCGCATCGACGCAGCAATGCCAATGCCGTTGTCGCGCACGCAGCAGCGCAAGCGCTGGCCCTCGGCGAGGCTCTCCAGTACCTGCACCTCGACCCGCACCCAGCCGCCCTCGGTAAAACGAATGGCGTTGGCCAGCAGGTTGCTCAGCACCTGGCGCAAGTACTGCTCGGCGCCCTGCTGACGCGGTGCCAGTTGCGGGTCGATGTGCAGTTCCAGGCGGGTGCAATTGCCCTCGGCCCGGGGCTGCAACAGGGTGGTGACTTCTTCCAGCAGTTGGCGCAGGGAAAAGTCCCGCAGTTCCGGGCGGCTTTCGCCCTCCTCTAACCGGGCAAAGGACAGCACTTCGTTGAGGATGCCGAGCAAGCCCTCGCCGGCCTGATGCAGGGCCTGCAAGCGTTGGCGGTCCTGCTGCTCCAGGGGCGCCTGACGCAGCAGTTCGGCCATGCCGAGGATGCCGTTCAACGGGGTGCGCAGTTCATGGCTCATGGTCGCCAGAAAGCGCGACTTGGCCAGGTTCGCCGCTTCGGCCTCGTCCTTGGCGTGCTTGAGGCTGGCGGTGCGGCGCTGGACCATTTTCTGCAGTTCGTCGCGCTTGTCCTGCAAGGCCAGGCGGTCGGCTTCGCGGCGCTGCACATCGTCGAGAATCGCCCGGCGCATGTCGTCCAGGGCGCGGGCCACGGTGTCGATCTCGTCGCCACCCGGGCGCTGGCGTTTATCCAGGTGCAGGGGCTGCTGCAAATCACCCGCGGCCACGCGCCGGGCAAAGTCGGCCATCACTTGCAGGTGCCGGGTCACCAGGCGATAGAACAGCCCGGACAAGGCCACCGCCAGCCCGCAGAGAAACACGCTCATCCACAGCAAACTGGCCAAGCCGGTGGCGTACAGGCGCCGGTACACCGCCCCCAGGTCGGTGCTGACCTGCAATTCACCGAGCTGGCGCAGCGGCCCGGACGGCGGCTGGTAGCTCAAGGGAAAGCGCTCGACGCGCAACGGCCCGATCAGCTCGCTATTGCCCTGCTGCAAGTCGAAATCGCTGCTGACCAGGTGCACCCGGGCCACGTCGGAAAAGTCCACCAACCCCTGCAACTGCACGGTCAGCTGTTCCTGGTTGAGGTCCCACAGGTTGCGTTCCAGGCTGCCCAGGTAACCGGCGCGGATCAGCTCCATGCGGCTGTCGATCTCGCGCATTTCCCGGCGGTATTCGAAGTACAGCTGCACGCTGCTGGCGAGCACGGTGAAGCACAGGCTGAACAGCAAAATGAACAGCAGCAGGCGGCGCAACAGGCCGGCGGAGCGCAGCCGGATCATGGCGTGACCCCGCGCTGCGCCTTGAGCATGGCGCGGTAGGCGTCCTGGCTTTGCGCCAGCCAGCGCTGCACCGCGCCGCTGTCGACCTGACGCTGCAATTGCGCGTCGATCTCGGCCATGCGCGGCGCCAGGGGCGATTGGCGCGACACCGCCAGGCGCAGGTAGTCGACGCTCACGGTCTGCGGCAAGGCGACTATGTCTTCGGCGCCCGGCAACTGCTCGATAAACAGCTGCCCGGTGCGCCGCTCATAAGGGATGAAATCGATGCGCTGGCGGATCAGCTTGCCGAAATTCTGCTGGCTGCTGGAGACCCATTCGATGTTGCCGTGCTGCACCACTTCGCGGTCGAAATCCTGGCCGTAGCTCTCGCCAAACAACAGGCCGCCGCGATAGGCGCGCAAATCCTGCAAGTGCTTGAAGCGCGGCAAGTGGCGGCGGTTGACGAACAGCGCGACCTCTTCGCGCAGCACCGGCACCTGGGAAAACAGCAGGCCCTGTTGGCGCTGGCTGGTGCTGTAGGCCAGCACCACATCCACCCGGCCGGCGGCGGCGTCCAGCAGGCAGCGCCTCCAGTTGCCCAGCACCACCACCTGCACCTGATAGCCCAGGTCCCCCAGCACCTGACGCACCAGGGTCGGCGCCAGCCCGCGCACCTGCTGGCCGTCGCTCCAGGAAATCGGCGGGTACACCGGGTAGTCGCAATAGCGCAGCACGGGCTGGGGTTCGGCGAGTATCGAGCCTGCCAGCAGCATCAAGCACAGGCCCCAGGCACGACACAGCAATTCAGGCGGCCACGCTGGCGGTGAACAGGTAACCGGCGCCATGGATGGTGATGATCAGCTCCGGCTCGGCCGGGTCGTCGTGCAGCTTGCGCCGCAGACGGCCCACCAGCACGTCGATGGAGCGGTCGCTGGGCACCCATTCGCGGTTGCGGATCTGGTCCATCAACTGGTCACGGCTCAGGGTGTGGCCGCTGTTGCGCAGGAACACGCTGAGCAACTGGTACTCGCCGTGGGTCAGCAGGGTTTCGCCGCCCTGTGGGTCGATGAGGCGGCGGCGGTCGGTGTCCAGGGCCCAGTCGGCGAACTGCTTGACCGGGCTCGGGTGGTTCGCAGGGGGTTGTGGCTGGTAGGCCTGGCGCACCCGGCGCACCAGGTTCTTGGCTCGCGACACCAGCTCGCGGGGGTTGAGGGGTTTGATCACGTAGTCATCGGCGCCGCATTCCAGGCCGACGATGCGGTCGATGTCGTCGTTGCGCCCGGTGATCAGGATGATTCCCACCTCCGAGCGCACCCGCAGCTCGCGGGTCAGGGTCAGGCCATCCTTGCCCGGCAGGCGGATGTCCAGCATCAGCAGGTCCACCGTGTGCTGGTCGAGAAAGGCCTCGGCCTGCTCCGCGGTGGCGGCGCAGTGCACGTCATAGCCTTCTTGCGAGAGGTAAGCCTGGAGCAGTTCGCGAATCAGCGGATCGTCGTCGACGATCAAAACCCGAGGAGTCATCGCCTGTTTCCTGATTATTTTTATTAGAAAAGAAACCCAGTGCGCAGCAGCCTAGCCATTACTGAACAACCGATCAACAGCCCTGTGTCGGCCGGATGAAACCGCGCCCGCCGCTGGCCAGCAGCCCCTCGACCCAGGCTTCGCAGATCTGCACGCCCTGCTGCGGGCTGAAAGTGCCGGGGTTGAGCCCGGACTCCAGCCACAGGCCGTCGAGCAAGGCGCTGAGGCTGATGGCCGCCAGATCGGCGTCGAACTCTTCCCAGCCCTGCTCCCCGGCCACTTGGCTCAGCAGGCTGGCCAGTTCGTTGCGGTACTCGGCGTAGGAATGTTCATGGGCCTGGTTGATCGCCTCGGCGGTCTTCACCGCGCCCCAGAACGCCAGCCAGGCATCCAGCAGGCGCGGGTCCAGCAACTCGGCGCAGAACGAGGCGCGAAAGAACGCCGACAGCCGTTGCCGTGGATCGGGCGCGGCCTGCTCCATGGCTTCGCGCAACAGATTCATGACCCGCCCGGTGATGGCGCGGTAGGCCTCGGCCACCAGCTCGTCCTTGCCGGAATAGTGATGGCTGATCAGCCCCACCGAGACTCCAGCCTCGGCGGAAATTTTGCGGATCGACGCACCCTGAAAGCCGTGACGCTTGAGGCAAGTCAGGGTCGCCTCGATCAGCTCGGCCTTGCGCAGGTCGGGTTCCAGACGGGAAAAGCGCACTTCCTGGCTCATGGGGCATGGCTCCTTGGACAATCGCCGGACGGCGGAAACTGAACGAATGTACAGCAAGCTTCCCGGCCTCATCCAGCCCCGGTTTCAGGGCTATCGCGCTTAGGCGCGGTAGTCGGGGGCGATGCGCTCCAACAGGCGCAACAGCGCTGCCCAGGCCAGTTGCATGGCGTCCGGGTCGTTGAGTTCGCCTTCCTGCAGTGGCCGGCCCGGGTCGTTGAACTGGCGCTCGGTGTGGGCACAGACCGCGTCCGGCGGTAGCACGATCTCCCCCGCCGCCTGGGCCGCCAGCTGGATCTCGCAGGCTTTCTCCAGGTAGTACATGCGCAAAAACGCCTGGCTCACGGTTTCGCCCACGGTGAGCAAGCCGTGGTTGCGCAGCATCAGCACGCTCTTGTCGCCGAGGTCCGCCACCAGCCGTTGCTGCTCGCCCAGGTCCAGGGCCACGCCTTCGTAATCGTGGTAGGCCACGCGGCCATAGAACTCCATGGAAATCTGGTTCACCGGCAGCAAGCCGCATTTGAGCGCCGCCACCGCGCAGCCGGCCTTGGTGTGGGTATGCAGCACGCACTGGGCGTCTTCGCGGGCGCCATGAATCGCACTGTGAATGACGAAACCCGCCGGGTTCACCGGGTACGGCGACGGCTCCACGGCCTGGCCATCGAGGTCGATCTTCACCAGGTTGGAAGCGGTGATTTCCTCGAACATCAGGCCGTAGGGGTTGATCAGGAAATGATGCTCGGGCCCGGGCAGGCGCACCGAGATATGGGTGAAGATCAGGTCGGTCATGCGAAAGTGCGCGATCAGCCGGTAGCAGGCGGCCAGCTCTTCGCGCAGGCGCTGCTCGGTGGCGCTGCGATCGGCGTTGGCGTAGGGGCTGGGAGCGATGTTGTTCATTGTTGGAGTCCTCCAGGCGGGTGGGCGGGCAAGCGGGGTCGGTAAACCGGGCCGGCAAACAATAGGGCCGGACGCCCGCAGGCGTCCAGCCCGTGACGCTTACTTGCTGGCCCAGGCGTTGAAGCGCTCTTCCAGCTCTTCGCCGTGATCGACCCAGAACTCCACGTTCATCGCCAGGGCGTCCTTGAGGTTCTGTTCCGAGGTCGGCACCCACTGCGCCAGCGCCGGGTCGAGCTTGGCCGCAGCCTGGGTGTTGGTCGGGCCATAGGGGATCTGCTTGACGTAGTCGACCTGGACCTCGGGGCGGTTGGCGAAGGCGATGAAACGCTTGGCCTGATCCACGTGTTTCGAGCCCTTGATGATCGCCCAGTAATCCATGCCGTACAGGCTGCCGGGCCAGACCACCGCCTGGGACGCGCCGGCCTGGGCCGCCACCGCGATACGCCCGCTGTAGCTGGAGGTCATCACCACGTCACCGGCGGCCAGCCACTGCCCCGGCTGGGCCCCGGCTTCCCACCACTGGATGTAGGGCTTGAGCTCGGTCAGCTTGGCGAAGGCCCGCTCCACCCCTTGCGGCGTGGCCAGGACCTGGTACACGTCCTCGACCTTGACCCCGTCGGCCATCAGCGCGAATTCCAGGTTGTACACCGCGCGCTTGCGCAGGCCGCGCTTACCGGGGAACTGCTTGACGTCCCAGAAATCCGCCCAGGACGCCGGGGCCTTGGCCAGCTTGTTGCGGTCGTAGGCAATGGCCACGCTCCACACCAGCACCGCCGAGCCGCAGGGCTGGGCGGCGTCGGCAATCAACTGGTCGGCACGGCCCAGGGCCTTCCAGTCCAGGGGTTCGTACATGCCCTGCTCGCAGCCGCGCATCAGGTCCGGGCCTTCGATCTGCACCAGGTCCCAATCGACGTTGCCGGTGTCGACCATGACCTTGATCCGGGCCATTTCGCCGTTGTATTCGCTCTGGATCAGCTTGCTGCCATCGGCCTTGCTGAAGGGTTGGAACAACGCCACGTCCTGGGCTTTTTGTCCGGCTCCGCCGTACGCCACGACCACCATGTCGGGGGCTGCCTGGACGCTGTTGTGGCCCAGGGTCAAACCCAGGGCCAGGCTCAGGGCCAGGAAGGAACAACCGTGCTTGCGGGTGAGCGCTTTCATTCTGTGAATCCTCGTCGCGGTGCCACACCGGCAGGCGCCGGCACAGCCCTTTTTTATTGTTGTGAGGTTCGCGCCAAAAGCGGGCGCAAACCAAAGCTACGGCAAGCCACAGTAAAAAAACAAGTTGATTTTTTACTGTCGGTAAATTTTGATAGGCCAACAATAACAACGCCAAGGCTGTGCTCCCCTGCCCTTGGCCCGCCTGGAGTCACCCGCAATGACCAGCGCCTTCCCGCACCTGTTCGCACCCTTGCAGATCCGTGGCAAACGCCTGAAGAACCGCATCATGTCCAGCGGCCACGACACCTCGATGCCCACCGACAACCTGGTCAACGACCAGCTGATCGCCTACCACCGCGCCCGCGCCGAAGGCGGCGTCGGCCTGATCGTGCTGCAGGTGGCCGGGGTCCACGACAGTGCGCGCTACACCAGCCATGTGCTGATGGCCACCGACGACGCTTGCATCGACGGCTACCGGCGCCTGGCCGAAACCTGCCACGCCCATGGCACAGTGGTGCTGTCGCAGATCTTCCACCCGGGGCGGGAAATCATGGAGTCCGCCGACGGCCTGCTGGCGGTGGCCTACGCGCCTTCGGCGGTGCCCAACGAACGCTTCCGGGTCATGCCCCGGGCCCTGGACCAGGAGATGATCGACGAGATCATCCAGGGCTACGCCGACGCCGCCCGGCGCCTGCATCAGGCCGGGCTGGACGGCGTAGAACTGGTGGCCAGCCACGGCTACCTGCCAGCGCAGTTCATCAACCCCCGGGTCAACCGCCGCACCGATGGCTACAACGGCGAGCTGGAACAGCGCCTGCGCTTTATCCGGGAAATTCTCGACGCCATGCGCGCCAGCACCGATGCCGAGTTCATCATCGGCCTGCGGATTTCCGCCGATGAACGCGACCCCGAAGGCCTCACCGAAGACGAATCCCTGGCCGCCGTGCAATTGCTGCAAGGGCAACTGGACTACGTGCACATAGTCGCCGGCACCTCCGCCTCCCTAGGCGGCGCGGTGCACATCGTTCCGCCCATGGCGGTGGAAGCGGCTTATCTGGCCCGGGAAGCCGGCACCTTCAAGGCCCAGCTGTCGATCCCGCTGTTCGTCACCGGGCGCATCAACCAGCCCCAGGAAGCCGAAGCGATCATCGCCAAGGGCCAGGCCGACGTGTGCGGCATGACCCGCGCGCTGATCTGCGACCCGCAGATGCCCAACAAGAGCGACAGCGGCCGCAGCGATGACGTGCGCGCCTGCATCGCCTGCAACCAGGCGTGCATCGGCCACTTCCACAAGGGCCTGCCGATCTCCTGCATCCAGCACCCGGAAACCGGCCGCGAACTGCTCTACGGCCAGCCCAAGCCCAGCGCCCGGGGCAAACGCATCCTGGTGGTGGGCGGCGGCCCGGCCGGGATGAAAGCCGCCGCCGTCGCCGCGCAACGCGGCCATAGCGTCACCCTCTACGAAGCCAGCGCGCAACTGGGCGGCCAGATCCAACTGGCGCAACTGCTGCCCCGGCGCAGCGAATTCGGCGGCGCCAGCACCAACCTGCAACGGGAAATGCAACTGGCCGGCGTGGAAGTGGTGCGCAACACCCGGGTCGACCGCGCCCTGATCGAGCGCGAAAACCCCGACCACGTAATCATCGCCACCGGCGCCCAACCCTACTGGCCAAACTTCGAGCGCGGCGGCGAGCTGCAAGTGGTGGACGCCTGGCAAGTGCTGCGCGACGAAGTGCAACTGGGCCGCAGCGTGGTGGTGGCCGACTGGCGCTGCGACTGGATCGGCCCCGGCATCGCCGAGCGCCTGGTGCGCGCCGGGCACCAGGTGCAACTGGCGGTCAACGGCACCCACTGCGGCGAAAACCTGCCGCTGTACGTGCGCGACCAACTGGCCGGCGAACTACACAAACTGGCGATCCCGATCATCCCCTACGCCCGCCTCTACGGCTGCGACGACAGCACCGTCTACCTGCAACACACCGCCAGCGGCGAACCCATGCTCCTGGAAAACGTCGACAGCCTGGTGCTGTGCCAAGGCCACCAATCGGTGGACGACCTCGGCCAACAACTCAAAGGCCTGGTGCCCTTCCAACGCATCGGCGACTGCCTGGCCCCGCGTACCGTGGAAGAAGCCATCCATGAAGGCTTGAAAGTCGCCTGGGCGCTTTGAGGCTGCTTTATACTCCAGGCCTTTTGCAGGACGGGCGCCCGGATGTGCCCGCCTTCCAGGCCTGGAGCCCGCCATGAACCCAAGCAGCAAGACGCCGCCCGCGAGCACCGCTCCCGAGCCCGGCAGCGACAACCAAGCCCCTGGCGGCCCGCAGTTCCTTGGCACCCGCATCCGCGGCCTGCGCAAACGCCGCGGCCTGACCCTGAGCGAACTGGCGCAACAGAGCGAACTCACCGCCGGCTACATCAGCCAACTGGAACGCAACCTCGCCTACCCCTCCATCCCCGCCCTGTTCAACATCGCCCGTAGCCTGGGCGTGACCATCCAATGGTTTTTCGCCAGCGAAACCCAGACCGCGCCCGAAGACCAAGGCTATGTAGTGCGCAAGAAACAGCGCCTGCAGGTGAATTATGAGAACGGGATTATTGATCAGTTGCTGACCCCGCAACCGACCCGGCAGCTGGAGTTTTTGCACTCGCGGTTTCCGCCGGGGACCTACAGCAAGGAGAGTTACAGCCATGAGGGCGAGGAAGCCGGGTATGTGCTGTCGGGGAGTTTTGAGCTGTGGGTGGGGGAACGGTATTTTCAGCTGAGTGAGGGGGATAGCTTTAGTTTCTCCAGCCAGGAACCGCATAAGTATGGGAATCCTGGGGAGGAGGATGCGGTAGTGTTGTGGGTGATAACGCCGCCGACGTTTTGAGCGAGCTACTGAGCGGAAGCGCAATACACCGCTCTTTCGTTTACTGAAAACTAGCTGTCACGGGCTGGGAAGTAGAACTGCTGCCGCAACCACTCGCTGAACTGGGCCTCGGTCAGCGGAGCGCGTTGCTCGCCCATTTCATTCCAGGCGCGGTTAATCATCTGTTCCCAGTTTCGGGCGACGTCCATTAGTGGCGCTGCTGCTCCCCAGAAGTGTCCGGCCTCCAATGTTGCCCTGACTCGACCGTTTAGCTCCGCGAGGGCGGTGGCACCTTCCAGATAGCGCCGCCCGGCTTCTAGCAATTTTCTGAACTCGATGATTTCAACGGTCATGTCTGGTCCCTTAAACAGAGCGTTTGGATAAGCAGTCTTTAGATTGATGCGGAGGATATCTACTCTTCTGTTATCACTTCACCCGGGGCTAGCATAGTTGTGTGCAGCACCATCTCTACTTGCGACTAAAAGCGGTCATCTCTTTTGAGAAATCAAGGTCAATTCAGCCAGCACCTGAGTCCTCATGTGGGCTCAGAGCTCCAAAGCCAACGGCTAAGGAAGACAGGGAGACGTAACAGCCACCCTAAGTCCATGGAATACTTTGAAACGCTGAATCAATTCAAATATCCAGATGACCACTGTGCTGGGAATACCGATCGATGGGAAAATAGTAGGTAGCACAACCCTTCATGGGTAGACACCATAGCTATTCGCAACTCTAGCCCCCTCCCCCAGCGCTTCAGTTGCCGGCTTTGGACCCAGCGGCATGTTCAAAATTTAATATGGAACTGTCAGCGAACTCGCTTAGCAGTTCCTTAACACCATACAGGCCATCTGGATCAGTTCCATGCGCCGTAGCTCAATAACCTCCGAAATACGAGTAAGTCGCCCGAACATCCTCTGTTCGAAGTCGATCAAGCATTGCCATAACCTCCCAAGGAAACAGCATGCCTATTCAAACTTGGCCGCTGAACTGACCAGAAGCGTAGCGGATGTCCATCCGATGTCAGTGTCCACTGAGATCGGGACAGACCATATCTGTAACCCGAGATTGAAGCTCGCTGATTAATAGACCGAAGCGCTGGCCACTTTCATCCCAATATTTGATTTACGCGAATCAATGCATGCAGCTATGCCGGATGCAGTGTTGTATTCATAGGGTGCGGCGCTATCAACTGACAAAGAATTAATTATGGATAGCATTCCGCCCTCATACTCTTCCGCACTGTACTCCTTATCTATGACGGCTTCAAAGTACAGCGTCTTATTCGACACCCGATCAAACATAATAAAATTAACTTTATTCTTTTCAAGAAACTGATAACAGAAAGGACCTACTATATTAGGAAGCGCTACAAGTTGACCGACGGACCTCACCGACAACAGTGCGCCCTTGTCGAAATACAAGGTTGATTCCGTTGTAATTTTAGAATAACCCGACTGATTGAGGTTTGAAAGGAAACTTGGATCACGACGAAAATCAGGTCTTGGAGCATCATTAAACACTACATACTCCTTCAGCTCGAAAGTCACAACCTTACTTATATCAGAATCATTAAAACAACTGAGCAAATGAAGCCTCGTTTGTTTTGGCGAGTAATTGTGCAACAAGTGGCTTTCGAGTAGGGCTCTCATGTCCTTTTCGTTTAGGGCCAGAGAGAAATTGCTGCGCAGCTCATTACACTCGATGCGCAGTCTGTCAAACACATCGCCAACCGCTGCGCCTGGACCAGCCCTATAGTTTTCAATCACGCTTTGTGCCGAAGTCCCATCAGTCCTGTATGTTGTTGTCATCACAGAGCTTGGTCTTTTCCCATACAGTCGACTAGGTTGTTTGACAACCGTCATATTAAGTAAGTCGTAGTGCTTGCTTGCAATCTTTGCACTTAGCTGAAATCGAGTAGCTCCCGCTTCGTTAGGAAGCCTGATTTCAACTTGATGCAAGTCTTTCGAGCTAAGCGAAGCCTGAACAACTTTATCGAACTTTTTAGCAAGCATATCCACTAAGGCAGAGGTGGCACCAGACAAAACAGGGGCAGTGCCTAGGGCACTAACACTCTTGCCTATATCACTTAAATCTTGTAGCGCACCAATTTCAGCCTCGTCATTATACAGCAACGTCACTATAAATTTCCTATTCGTCTTTCGCGCAAGCTCTAGACCGGATAGTTCGCTTTCAATAGAGTATGTTTTGTTGCATGCTTTATTTTTCTGATCGTACGTGTACGAGACGTAAGGAATTTTATTAATCGTTATCGTTAAAATTGATTTCTTGCTAGACGAGAAAAAATTCCGAACGAATGCCCGACTAAAACTATCTCGACAAAAACCTTCTCCATTGAAAACAGAGCTAATGATAACCTTTTGATACTCCTCATCATCTAAAGGCTTCTCATCCAACAGGGCGAGATTCAGCTCTACTTTCTCCTTCAGGCTATATGATCCCGTATCGGAATATACTTGGGTGCTCGATAGAGATATTAGTAAGCAAATAATTGCTGCGCATACTTTTCTCATAGATCCCTCCATGATGACTTTGATAGGTAAATCCAAGTTTACGAAGCAGAGGTCGACGGTCGAATCTAACGATAGAGCAGATGTGCCATAGCCGCATGCGATCATGCGCTTTTTTTTAATGGGCCGCCCGTAGGTGAAGTAGCGTAGAGGGCAGAGCACTAGTCCTCGCCCCGATGGAGTGCCAAGTCACGCAGGCTTTTTCAGCCCGGTGAGCCTCAAACGCAGAGTTATGCTGTCGGGGGAGCTTTGAGCTATGGGTGCGGGAACGTTATTTTCAGCTGAGTCAGGGGGATAGCTTCAGTTTTTCCAGCCAGGAATCGCATAAGTATGGGAATCCTGGGGAGGAGGATGCGGTGGTGTTGTGGGTGATAACGCCGCCGACGTTTTGAGCGAGCGACTGAGCGGAAGCGCAATACACCGCTCTTTCGTTTACTGAAAACTAGCTGTCACGGACTGGGAAGTAGAACTGCTGCCGCAACCACTCGCTGAACTGGGCCTCGGTCAGCGGAGTGTGTTGCTCGCCCATTTCATCCCACGTGCGATTAATCATGTGCTCCCAGTTACGGGTGAGCTCCATTAGTGGCGCTGCTGAGCTTTAGCCTTTCTATCGCCCTGACACATCCATGCTCGGCGGCTTTATTGAGAAACCGCAACTGCTCTTGCTTAAGGTTTTGCGTCAACATTTGAGTCGCCATACTCATATAAAGGTTGGCGCGAAAACTTTTTTCGTCGAGCAACACGATTGGTTTGCTGTCAGTGCGACTATTTCTATCGCAACTCGGCATCATCGTTGGCTGGGGGTAGTACCTGCTATACAGGGTTTCATCATTGGGCAACGCCTCGACAAGTGACCGATACCCAGGTGTTTTAACCTCATCGAAGCAATAGAAAAGCATCTGCAAACCCGCTGGAGTAAATCCGTTACTGAAACTGGACTTTAGGAGAGTGCAGACTTTTTCGGCGACTTGATCACGAGATTCAAAAGTCGACAACATTAACGCTAGACGGTACTGCGCTGCTGGGTTGCCTTCCTCAGCTGAACGATTGAGCAAAGGCATTCCTTCGTTTATAAGCAGAAGCATTTCGTCTCTATATTGTTCCTTTTTTTGGTCGGGCACCTTTTCGTTGACTGCTAACTGCTTACGAAAAGTGAACATGTCGTTTTGTGCTTCATCGATTTTTTCTAGGTAAGGCAGCGCTTTGAAGTACAGCTCTTCGCTCTCTGTGGATACTTTTAGATTGTTTTCATTCGCGCTTGCGAATATGGCTAAAAAAACAGAAACAATAGCCAAAAAACTCTTAAGAGAAGCTTTTTCCACTGGGAACGTCCTTGGTATCTTCGTTGTGATTACGATTGCAGCTGAATCATCCATACGTTGGTAGAGAACAGAATGAGCGTTTCCACGGCCATGCTGCCTTTCATGACTTTTCGAATACGCCGTGCCAGATAATTCGCACTAAAGACTTCAATCTCAAACGCGTACTTTTCTTCAGTGGAAACTATGGCCGACTTTTTCAACAGAATCGGCCGAAATTCGCCATCTATGAGCAACGGTTTGCGACCAAAATCAGACGTTCGGTCAAGAGCTGTATTGGCTGTTTGCGGCTAACCGCTGTATTTAGTGTTTAGCTAATCCCAAAGAGTCCAAAGAACACGAAAAAACCCGGGAATGTAAATCGTCCATAAGAACTAATCGTTGGGGATGCCCCACCTAAGCAGGCATAAACCCATCCCGCAAGCACAGCCCACCAGTAATTGAGGTGCTTCATAAGGCGGATATGGTTTTGCCAACACGCCGCAGCGCGCTCAACCGCTGTTGGCTCTCTTCCCTTAATCGATTCACATGATAGTTAGCATCAAGCTTGGCCTCGCATATGGTTCCCAGCCAACGCTCTCACCCCAACGCCATACCAGCAACCCTGCTCACCGGGCTGTGCATTGAAACCAATCATGTACTGTTTCCACGGAGCGACATTGCAAAGCTCTGGGTTGACCTGAATTTTCTCAGCAGCGCAAGCCCCTTTGAATGGGCATTTCGACTCGGGTAAACAGCTAGTCGAGTGATGGCGTGCTTCCGTGTCGAGATGTAGCTGAGTAAAATAAAGCGAGGCTTGAAATGCTCCCAAACATTGCAGAATACTCTCATCAACTTTGACGACGTCCCTCCCGCCCCAGTACAAATCAATCTTACCCTCCGGTTTCTGCTGAAGCACACAATGATCCTGCATTCGCGCCACGATTGATTTAAAGCCATCTACACTGAGAGGTTCTTTCAGAAATTCTAGTTCCAAGTAAGGTCTTACCCTGCGCACATTAAGCCCCGACCAGATTAAACGCAGTACTACTGAAAAGCCTTTCGCAATCACATCGTCGCCGGGAAAGAACTGCATAAGTCGTTCGACCCTCTCAATCTTGCCTTCGACGGACTCCCTAAATTTCTTGAAAGTCAGCCTCTCGAAAACCTCGAATGCATCTGATTTGACTGCCTCGCAAGCTTCGCAAAAACCGTTTGACGGCACAGGTGTCAGGAGTGCGCAGACACCAATCTTGATGCGCTCCACTGCAGAACTTTCTCTGCCGATAAGATGATCAACAACTTTCCTGTACGAAAGATAAGGATGCAGAGGCATATCCAAGTCCAACTGCAATTCAGAAATCCCACTGTTTCGCCTCACTTCACGATCTACCTCGTACGCAACTCCTTCGGTTAGAAAGTCAAAGCCAATATTACTTACATCCACCTCGTGCTCGCAGCCAGCGCTTATCAAAGTTATACTTAAACCTTTGGTCACAAATGCTTTTTTGGTATCCAATCCAACATTCCAAACTTTGGAATGGGTAGGCGAAAAGCACCAAGAGCAAGCGGTTTTCGGTAAAGACGCATCCTTGACGCTTGTGCCGCGAAGTGCCTTGATGATTGTGGCCCAGTAGTCGAACTGCTCATTCATACCTGGGACGTCCGCTTCCGCGTGAAAATGCCCATGCTCATCGGTTTTGGTCACAAACGAAGGTAAGAGCACAAGACTTGAATAGAGCAATTCAAAACCTACATCAGTGCTTAAGTTGTGTAACGAATGAATATACTCATGGACGTGAAGAGCTATCGCGGTAGTGAAGGGTTCACCATGCTCAGGTTCAAGATCACCGTCGGTACCAATACGGGTTAGCAAAGTGTTAACTCTATAAGCCCCTTGTGTCGAAGAACTCAAAAGGTCAGAAAACGATATTTTCATAAAACCTAATACTCCCTGAAATGATATTTAGCCGACAGCTAATTTTTCGTATTCACCAGCCAGTATCGCCTTCGGGCCGGTATTGCTTTGGTTCTTTTTAAGGAAGTTAGCTCGCCTATTAAAACACCCTCTCGCCTAATTATTGGCCTGTGATAAAGCGAGGAAAACATGCTAAATACTAATTTTCCGACTTGTTCTTATATGCCTTATTTTTCCACTACGAAGAAGCTCGGCTGTTTTTTAAGCCAAGCAATCGTTCGTGTCTTGTCATCCAACTAACACTTCCTGCGTAAAGACTGCGCTTCGCGGCAGGATCCCACTCGCCACGACGTTTTCCAGGGTGGTCGCCGGATCGGCGACAAAGAACGTTAGTACCAGCCCACGCTGGGCGCGAGTGCAGCAGACGTAAAGCAGTCGCAGCGTTCGGCTCCAAGTGTTTTCATCACCGCCCAGTGCTCGTGCACGATCTGCAGCACGAGCCTCAGCACTCGCGAAGACACGCTCGTAGTTGTACGTTCGGTAGTCGCTTTCTTCCTCATCCATCACCACCATGACGCGTTCGAACTGCGCTCCTTTCACACCGTGCTGTGTAGCATAGGGGGAGCCTTCTGAGACATAGCGCTCATAGGGCCAAAGCTCTTGTGCAGAGCACTTGAAGAACTTGGCCATTGCCGCGTCCGAGGATAGTCCTTCGGCCGGAACTGCATCAGCAGCCTCTGGCTCCTGAGTAGCGTCAGCAACATCCCTGACAAATCCAAGAACACGCGCATAGCGATCGTCGAACTCGAAAAGACCCGTATCACAGAGATGGAGTGCTATGTCACCAATGGTGGTCCCTACCTCGTCCAGCATAGCGACAAGTCTCAACATAGCAGCGTGCAGTTCTCGCAATACAGCCGCGGCACGTCGGCCGGTAAGAGCCCCTGGAGCCAGACGCGGGCTGAACTTCCGGAGCAGGCTCATCGCCGCGAACTCGTTGCCGGACTTCACGGCGGCAACGATCGGTAGCGCAAAACTTAGGAAGGGTCGAACGGGCCAGCCGGTGCCATCCTGCATCCCCTGCTTCATGCCCTCCGATGTCTTATCGTTCAGCGCCGAGTAGATGCCACCGAAGCCGAGCCGGTTTGCGGCCATACGGTGCACGATGACAAGAATCTTGAGCGCGATGTCTGGAGTCATCCAACCCTCGTCGTTGTTCGTCGCCGCACTCCACGCCCGGACTCTTGCCAGGGCCTCAATTCGATTCAGCGTGTTCGGCAGAACGAACATGCGGGCAGAGCCCTCCACAGGTTTGAGATCTCCATCAACCCTTTCGTGCAGCCCGCGGACTTGCTCCATACCGTCGCCCTGCGCGCGCACGGCGTTGGCGACATCAAGGATCTGCTTGGCACAGCGAAAATTCTCTGGTTTCGTGATGGCTCGCCAATGGCCCTCAAGCGGGATGTCCCCCGTCCCTCTCATGAAGATCGCCTGCATAGGGTCGCCAAAAAAACCGAGACAGAACTTGCGCCGCATCTGGGCTTCCACTTCTTTGAAAGACTTCACCACGCTCGGGAACGTGTCCTGACTCTCGTCGATGAACACAAACGGGAAGTTCAGTGCTACGACTCGTCGGAACAGCGGGCGATTTTGCAGCAGGAAGTCGGCGAGCTGAAGGATGTCCTCGTGGCCGAGGACGCCCTTCGCGTAGTCACTGCCCACGCCGTAGTTGAAAGTCTTGACGCCAGCAATAGTGTCCAGGTTTCGGACATAACGCTCTTGGTCAGCCTTATTCCTGTCGCGTGTAGTCTGCCGAACACGCGAGCTGTAGTTCTTGAACTCTTCTTCCAACTCGGAGATTCGCCTGCGGATGTCGTTCTGTAGCCAAACCTTAATGTCCGCCTGAAACGTCTTGGTAATAGACCAGTAGAAGCTGTGGATGGTCGAGACATGAACCAGCGGGTCGTCATTAACATCCGCTAAGATTTCTTTGGCGGCGAGGTCGGTATATGTGATGCAGGCGACCTTCTGCTTTTTCGCTCGCATGCTGGCGCCGTGCTCTGAGATCACCCAGTCCAGCGCCTTGATAAGAGAGGTGGTCTTACCGGAACCTGCGCCGGCGCGGACCACGAACGGCTGCGGGGGGGTCTCAGTAATACACGCATAGATCTCGCGGTCGGCGTCGGTGTCTGGACTATCAATTCGCCTGCTCATATCGTCTGCCCCGCGTCTGTAATGACGGCGATAACACCGGCTGCAGTCGGCTCAATTGTCGCGACCTCGGTGGCAATAGCCGTGTCCGCCTCAATCTCGTGTGCCACTTTGGCTTCGAGCCAGGCTAAGCCCTCGGCGATGTACGTGGGGACTTTCCAGCAGTTGAGCGGCCCACTTGCGAGGACCTCCAGCGCAAAGCGAGTCTTGTCGAAGTTCTTGCCGATCACCCTTTCGTGCAACTTCTCAGCCAGTTCCTCAGGGCTGTTTGGTGCGCGCTTCAGCTTGAGTCCAACGGCCCGGTTAGCCTCAGCCTGACACCAGTCGGAGTTCTCAAGACCGAAGGCCTCCTCAAGCGTACGGCCGCAGAGCTGCGAAGTCATGGCACCCACTGTCACCAAAACCTTGGTTTGGTAGGCCACCCGAACCTCAGCGCTGGCCCCCTCGGCAAGCGACAGCGTCTTTTGCTCCTCCGTGACTTCCCAGAGTTCGGCCACCGACCGCTTCTTAGGGATCCAGCTGATAAGGGTTTGGTTGGACGTGACAGCACCCTCCACGTGAGCATGGCAAGTGCTGCCACGCTTCTTGGACTTCTTCTTGCCGCCCGGTGCTGCTTCGTCGTCTTCGAGCTCGAAGGTCTTCAGGTCGTCGTCCTCGTTATCTCCGTCGACGTTGCCGCCAGTTCCCGTATCTTGCTCGGCGGCATCCTCGGCATCCGTCTTGACCGTTACGCTGTCTAGATCCGTGATGACCAGCGTAGTGAGTCCAACGAAAGCGATTAATTCCTGGAACCGATGCGCGAACGCGCCACCGACTTCAAGGATGGTCAGGGCTGAGGAACGCAGGCGCTTGGCCGCCAACTCGATCATGGCTGGCAAGAGCAGGCGCTCGACATTGCCCTCCACCAAGATGATCGCATCGGAAAAGAAGAGATCGCAGTGTGTCAGTTTCAGATACCGCTGCAAGAACTCGCGCGCTGGAGCGTCGGCCGCGCCCGTCTTGAACAGCGAAAGATTCCTTACCTCGGTGTTATGGTCCAACTGGTCGCTGACACGGCGGAAGTACCTGATGGGAGAAAACCCGCGCTCATAGAGGATGTGTGGGGAGTGCGTGGTGACAACGAGCTGCGTGTGGAAAAATGTCGCGTGATCGTTGGCGTCCTCAAGGAGGCGCAAAACGTTCCTGATGAAGACCTGCTGGACCTGCGCGTGCAGATGCGCCTCAGGCTCTTCAATGAAGACCAGATGCAGTGGGGCCCGTTTGTCTTCCTCGGCTTTCCACTGCTCGTGCAGGTCGAGGAGCTCAACCACCATATATACTAAGTTCTTGAACCCCAGACCGTTGTAGCTGTCGGGCAGTTGCGCAGTGACCGCACCAGGAACAACGTAGTGAATCTTGGCATCCTGCCCCAGGACGGTGGTCGGGTCCAAGGCCGCCCGAATCACGATCTCGGGGTTGTTGACGCCCGGATAACCGAGTTTGGCGAGGCGCTTGAGAGTGTCGCTGAAGACTTCCTCCAGGTGGAAGTTCAGTTCTTTCTCCGAGGTATCAAGCGCTTTGAGCGCTGCATGGTCGTCGCCACGCTTCTCCAGATTGCGGTGATAGAAACGGCTCAGACGCCGCGACAAGCTCTCGGCGCGATCGGAGCTGCCAGCATCCGGGTCATCGAGGTGCCGCTGCGCACGCAGGAAGTCCACCCTCACCAGAGACTTGAGAATGGCCCCGCCACCCGGCTCCTTGCCTAGGGGCAGCGGCTCATAATCAGCCTCCTTTGCCTGATAACCGACAAATGCGCGCTCATCGAGCACGTAATAGCGGAACGTATATTCCTTGTTCAGCTCCTTGGTAAGGTACTTCGTAAGACTTTCCGGCCAGGGCTTGTACTCGCCGGGATCTGCTATCACCGCAGCCACATTTTCCGTGCCTGCCTCCGTGGCTGCAGTGTTCCTGGTCATCAATGCGGTCGCGGCGTTGTTGGCCTTTTCATGCAGTTCATGGAACTTCCGGACGAGCGCATGGGCGTCTCTAGGCTCGAACGCCACTCGGATCCCGACGCACTTGCCATCCCACTCCGTGCTCGGAAGAAGCGACATTGCAGTTGCGAGGTCGTCTTCACCGACGCGGAACCAGAGATCCAAAAGAATGGACGGCAACTGCTTGGGCGCGTCCTCATCGCCTGGAGGCGTCCTGCCGATGGCGTCGATCTCGGCCCACAGCGCCGCGCTGAAGTCGAAGAGTTCGAACTTCTTCGCTTCGCCACGGAGCATTGAGTACAGGCCTTGTACGGCAGACGTCTTGCCGCTGTTGTTGGCGCCAACGAAGATAGAAATCTCGTCGTCAAGCTCAATGACGACGTCGCGCAGTCTGCGATAGTTCTGCAGCCGATATGCCTGTAGCTTCATGATCACCTCTTCCTAAGTGTTGCCGGTACAGCTTGGTGCTGAGCACGCAGGCCGGCTGCTTTCCTTTGAACGCTCGCGCTTTTTCCAACTTGCTGAATCTAACAACATCTTATGTGCGGATACCGAGATGGGACTTATGTAGAGCACGCCATGCTGACTTGCCACGCTAAACCTCCAGTCAGCACATTCACGCCGAAATAACGACTACCTTACCTATGCATACATCAGAGGGCTGGCTGCTTGGATCGCAGTCCTTGGAATCACAGGGTCGAATGCAAGTGACTGATCCGCAGCTATGCAAGCGGGTGCACAGGTCGAGTGCAATTTCGCACATGAACTCAAACGGTTCCCTTGAGACAAGTCAAAGTACCATCGCTTCGCATTCCTGATGCGCCCTAGGATCACTTGGTCAACAGAAAGCCGCATTGGACTGGATGATGGAGCGCCAAACGGTGCGTACTGACAAAGCCACAAGCAATAGAGACACCGCTTATCAAGCATCGATAAGCGGCGTTTCTATCTACCTCATGCGATGCTGCCCTAACTCAGAGTCCCTGCCTCATGCCCTCTTCCCCCCCAACCCCAAACACACATCATCAATCACTGCCTTACCCATTTCCGCCAAGAAGTGCGAAGCCCAAGCATAGAGCTCACCCTGCTCTTCCATAGCGGCATCCAGCGCAAGTTTCTTAGCGTAGTACAACAAAGTAGAGGCATGTTCCAACGCCTGCTCCAAAGGCACATCAGCGTTCACGCGAAACAGTGTTAGTTCAGGATCGGCACAACTGCCGAAGGTGACGAAACCCAGTGTCTTGACTGAAGCTGAACTACTCATCGGACACCTCCTACAACAGCCAGGAGACGGGTATTGCGAAGGGAAGATCCACACAGATTACGGGCGTACATGATTGAAACTCCCATATCGGTAATGAGAGCTGCCACCTTCGTTCTCAGGCGAGTGGGTGGCAGCTGTGCGCGGGCTGAGAAACCGGAGATACAGGAACCCGGCAGACCCGAAGGTCTCCCACGCACAGCCGCCATAACACGAACAGACGGGCACAAAAATGCGCCTGCATTCATGGGCGGGCGCTTGTGCGCCTGCATCTTACCGGGTTCTCAGGCCCGGTCGCTGATTTTGCAGCGACCGCAGCAGACTAGGCGGTCTGCTCACGCTGGGGCAACCGCTAAACCGTAGCCGGTTATGTCGCTCGGATGGGCGAGCCGTTATGCTCTCCCCCACCCCAGATAAGGACATCTGCCCCCTCATGATCGACCGCGAACACCTCCATCAAAACGGTTACCTATTGCTGCGTCAGGCACTGCCCGCCGACTGGCTGGATGAGCTGCGGGCGACTTTCGAGGCGGGAGTGATTGGGCCTGAGCAATGGCCGGTGCCTCGGGGCCACGATTGGCGGCATGCGCTGGTGGATCTGGATGCACGGGTGCAGGCGGTGTGTCGTTTGCCGGCGCTGTTGGCGGGGGTGGGCGAGTTGATTGGGGAAGGCTTTTTTCTGTCTCAGGTGGAGGGCCGCGAGCCGTTGGCGGGGGGCGGTCATCAGCGGCTGCATCGGGATTTGTCGGCGCAGCGTCTCGGTGATCGGGTCACGGTGCTGGTCTATCTGGATGACTATGGGCCGCACAATGGCGCGACGCGGCTTGTGCCGGGCAGTCATCGCCCCGGGGAGCAGCTGGCGCCCTTTGATTTCGATGATGAATCCCGGGTGGTGCAGTTGGCCGGCAGCGCCGGGGACATTCTGTTGTTCGATGCCGATCTGGTGCATGGGGCCAGCCTGAACCCCAGCGGTGCGCGCCGTCGCACGCTGCTGATCAGTTATGCGGCCCAGGCGCTGTACGCAGCCGATCTGCAGACGCGCAAGCTGCGCTTTGTGCGCATGGACACCGGCGAGCGCTTCGAGCCTGCTGATTTTGTGTGAGTGGATTTGGGCGCCAAGGCGGTGTCTGCCGATGCCCTTCCCTGCTTCCCCTTTACTGCGCCAGACGGCTGGCCAAGCGTTGCAGCGCTTGGGCCAGTTCCAGGGCCTGTTCCGCCGTCAGTTCCACGGGGTCGTTGTGCGGGCTGATGGCCTTGAGATGAATGGCACTGCCCTGCTCTATCCATAGGCGCACGGCGCCTTCGCTGCTCTCGAAATAATCCGTTGTGCGGTCAATAGGCATGTTCATTCACCTTGTGCCTGGGCGCTAGCCAGTTCCAGCAGGCGGGTGAAGTCGGCGATGGCGAAATACAGGTCATCGCGGGTGTCGCCGTCCCAGTCTTCGACGGCTTCCCTGTCTGCCTTGAGTGAGGCGATGCGGGTTTTGATCTCGGCGATTTCTTCGGCGCCGCACTGGGTGGCGATGGCCTCCCAGCGTTCCTGGGGAATGTTTTGCTGAACCGACAGCCCGGCTTGGGCTTGGGCGATCAGTGCGGTGAGTTGGCTCATGGGGTATTCGTCCAGAAAAGGCAGCCTTTGAATCAGGGCGCGATCGCGGGCTGGAATGTGCAGAGGCGCAGCTTGTGCGTCAGGCGCTTTGAGGCGGTTCACTTTATCGGTTGACCCCGACGCCAAAGGCGATGGTGTACACCTCAATTTAAGTGGACACCCTCTCTAGCCTTTTAAGCGGGTCTTTCCATGCAGCCAGAACGCCGTTCCTATTCCAAATCCTTCAAGGCCCAGGTTGTCCAAGAATGCGCCCAGCCCGGCGCTTCGATTGCCAGCGTCGCGCAGAAGCAAAGTATGCGTCTGGCCGTCCCATCCTGATGGCATTTTCAAGGCATGAACAACCTTCAGCGAGCTGTGGGACAGCTCAATTGGCTCTGTAGAATATGGTGCATTGGGTGGAGGGAATTTTTAACATGCTTTTACTTTTGAGTCTTCGTGACGTTATCGAAGCCCTTGCGACATGTGATAGCAATAACGATGTCTGGAGCCGCTATTCATGGGTCTATGTCAAGGACGGAGCACCGCTGATCGAAGCTCGCTTTTACCTTTCTTCGCCCGAGGAAGAATCAAATAGCGTACCCGGCGAGAACGGTGAGCAAATGCCGGCCTTTGCCGTAGAGCACGGCCTTTCGTATTGCCTTGAAGCTGCCGACTTTGTCGATGTACTGAGCGTACAGAAGCGTCAGCAGCCGCTCTCACAACTTGAGGACTATGCCGCTGCGCTTGAACACTACGTCGAGCGAGACGCCTTTCTAGATCGGGGCGAGTTCGACAGTGGTCGGTACGTGGATCAACAGCCGTTGCCAGGCATTTCACGCGACTTTTTTCCCGAATACGATCTTCAGCTGGGTACCTGTCCGGCTGATCGCATCCGAGATGCTGCGCGCGTCATCGCTCAATTGCTGCACATAAGTGTGGCGGATGCTCTCGCGCGTTGCAGGAGGCTGCCGGTGATTCTAGGGGAACGCACCGACTCACAGGGGCGCGTGCGGATTGAGACACAATTCATCGCTCTTTCGTTGCCGCTGCAAATAACGACACACTGGCCGCTCGCCTGGCTTCCCGGAGTTGATCCCTAAGAAGTCGATGAACGCGCACCGCAACCGAACATGGGCCCATCAGAAGCCATGGCTATGCGACATGATTCTGCGGGCCAACTCACTTTGTGTGGTTAAGCTGCCGCCCACTTGCTGCTGCGTAGCGACCCTGCGAAGAGCCAATTCTTGCGTTCAAGCGCCCATGGCCGGATCTGCTACTGGATGTGGTTGTTATCAATAGGCACCGCGCCGTCATCCAGATATGGGCGGATAGAGAACCTCAACGGCTCGCTTTCAGCGTTTCAAGCATCGCCTCGGCCGCCAGGCTGTGGACTTTGCGGGTCGGGTGCCATTCATCCCAGTAGTAATGGGTATCCGGATCCGCACACACGGGTTTGACGTCCGGGTAGGTGGCTTGGCATGGGGTATCCAGGTCCTTCAGGCCCGCCACCTCGGGGGCCGCGCGAAGTTTGTTGCTGAAGGCCAGGTGATCGAAGTAGCCAATGCTCACGTGATGGGCGTTAGCCAGTGCTGTCAGCACGGCGGGTAGTTTTTGTTCGAGAATCTGCTGGTAGTGCGTTGCGTTCTTGACTTGATTGCCCTGCACCACAGCCGGCACATGGCTCAAATCCGTGGTCCCCACCACCATCAGGTGTTTCGCGCCTGCGGCGATCAGCGCCTCGGTGCTCTTCTGTATGTTCGCCACGCTGTTCTGGCCAAGCACGTCGATCGTTTCCGGGTGCGCGAAGTCGGCCCATTCAAAAAAGTCGTTGGCTGAGATGAAAATGAAATACAGCGCATTGGGATCCGCTTTGTGTGTTTTAGCGGCTTTCAGGTGATCGGCGATTTGGCCGAAAACCCCGGTGTCGCGAGAGGGCTGCATCCAGGCGTAGTAGTTGCCGTTGCCGCTTTTGGCGCCGCCAATGGCGTAGTCGGTCAAGGGGATTTTCAAGGCCTGCGCCAAGTGCTCAACGGCGGTGGGGCCATTGCTCCAGCGGCCCTGCCAGTACAACGAACCGGGTAGCTCCTGTGCATCCTTGACCTGCTGCGCGGCCATGGTTCGGGTGAAGGTTTCACCCGCGCCATTGTCAGAGTAGCTGTCACCGAACGCATAGAGATGATCGTAGCCCGGGCCGCCAAAGGCGGTTGAGGCAGTCATGGTCAATAGAGCGGCCAAGCAAGCGCGTCGAATCATTGCAAGTCTCCCGGGTGGTGGTCCTAGACTACCGGCGGCGACGTTTTGCCTTGCCACGCTTGCGACCTGCATTTAGCCGGGGGCGCAAAGAGTGTGCTGTTCACGACAGGTCGCTGGCGGGTTGATCCAGCGTAAGCGCCCAGCCTCCGCTCATGGGGTTTTTCAGCCTTGGGAGGGCTGGAGCTTGACCTGCAGCCTTGCCGGGCCAGTGCATAGCCCAAGCCCGTGCGCGGCGCCAAGACGGCGGACGGTAAGCCTCTCGCACTTTGCCCGGCGTGGGGTGTGCGCCGGGGGATTTTTACTCCGCGTATTGTTTTGGGTGCTTGGCAGCGCCGCACGGGTCGGTTTCAATGACCGCCCTTTTTCATGTTCAGGAGCTAGAAGGATGCAGCTTTATTACCGCTGGGCGGCCGCATGGGTCATGGCGTGGGTACTGGGAACCGGACTGGCCCAGGCCGAGGAACGGCCACAGGTGGCGGACAAGGTGCTGGCCTACACCGGGCCGCACGGGGTGAAGGTCTGGACCCTGCGTATCGGTGAGCGCAGCGCCAATCAGGCGCTGGTGCAGGTGGAAGACGCCGACCACGACTGGAACATGCGCATTCAGAAAATGAACGTCGAGCAAACCGACCGCGACACCCGTTACTTCACTCAGGTGGACGGGCAGAAGTTCGTGGCGCTGCTGCTTCAGGAAGGCTATGGCGAGCTGCATCTGCCGGGTGAGGCCAAGCCGCTGAAGGTGGGCTATGACAGCAACCTGTCCAGCTATGGCGATGCCCAGGCGTTTCTCAACGAGTACCTCAAGGCGCAGTAAGGAATTGGGCGGGCGCTGTGGCTTCAGCGCCCGCTGATTCAAGGGCGGTCGCCGCCTGATGGCGGCGACCGTGTTGCTGGGGATGCTTCACTTGGGAGCTGGCGGTGGCGTTTTTGGGGCTGCTTCGCAGCCCAGCGGGAGCAAGCTCCCTCGCCACAACATCCGCTTGAGGCCCTTTGTGAGGCGTTGCGGTTTTATCCGCTGTGCACACCTCTCAGTGCAGATCGAACCGGTCCAGGTTCATCACTTTGTCCCAGGCGGCGACAAAGTCCTTCACGAACTTCTCCCCCGCATCCGCCGCCGCATACACCTCGGCCAGGGCTCGCAGTTGCGAGTTGGAGCCCAGCAGCAGGTCGACCCGGGTGCCGCTCCATTGGTATTGCCCCGTGGCGCGGTCGCTGCCCTCGTACAGGTCGCGGGCCTCGGACTGGGGTTTCCATTGGGTGCCCATGTCCAGCAGGTTGACGAAGAAGTCGTTGCTAAGGGTGCCCGGGCGCGCGGTGAATACGCCGTGGGGCGATTGCCCGACGTTGGCCCCCAGCACCCGCAGGCCGCCCAGCAGCACGGTCAGTTGCGGGGCGGTCAGGGTCAGCAGTTGCGCCTTGTCTATCAGCAGGGCTTCGGCAGTCACGCCGCTGACCGGTTTGAGGTAGTTACGGAAGCCGTCGGCCACCGGTTCAAGCACGGCGAAGGATTCGACGTCGGTCTGTTCCTGGCTGGCATCCATGCGCCCCGGGGCGAAGGGCACGCTGATGCTGTAGCCGGCATTTTTTGCCGCCCGTTCCACCGCCGCGCAGCCGCCGAGGACGATCAGGTCGGCCAGGGACACGCGTTTGCCACCCGTCTGCGCGCTGTTGAAGGCGCTCTGGATGGCTTCAAGGCCTTGCAGCACCTGGGCCAGTTGTTGCGGCTGGTTGACCTCCCAGTCCTTTTGCGGGGCCAGGCGAATCCGTGCGCCGTTGGCGCCGCCGCGCTTGTCCGAGCCACGGAAGGTCGAGGCCGAGGCCCAGGCGGTGGACACCAACTGCGCCACGGACAGGCCCGAGTCGAGGATCTGGCCCTTGAGCTGCTGGATGTCCTGGGCGTCGATCAGTGGGTGGTTCACGGCGGGAATCGGGTCTTGCCAGATCAGCTCCTCGGCCGGCACTTCTGGGCCCAGGTAACGAGCGCGTGGCCCCATGTCACGGTGGGTGAGTTTGAACCAGGCGCGGGAGAAAGCTTCGGCCAGTTGCTCGGGGTGCTGGTGGAAGCGCCGGGAAATCGCCTCGTAGGCCGGGTCGAAGCGCAGCGACAGGTCGGTGGTAAGCATCGACGGGGCGCGGCGTTTATTCGGGTCGTGGGCGTCCGGCACACTGTCGGCCCCCGCGCCGCCCTTGGGTCGCCATTGATGGGCACCGGCGGGGCTGGTGGTCAGTTCCCATTCATAACCGAACAGGTGGTCGAAGAAGTCGTTGCTCCAGCGGGTCGGGGTGGTGGTCCAGGTCACTTCCAGGCCGCTGGTGATGGCGTCGCCGCCGACACCCGTGCCAAAGCTGCTTCTCCAGCCCAGGCCCTGCTCTTCCAGGCCGGCGGCTTCCGGTTCGGGGCCGACGTGGCTGGCCGGGCCGGCGCCGTGGGTCTTGCCAAAGGTGTGGCCACCGGCGATCAGGGCCACGGTTTCTTCATCGTCCATGGCCATGCGGGCGAAGGTTTCGCGGATGTCGCGGGCCGCGGCCAGGGGGTCGGGATTACCGTTGGGGCCTTCCGGGTTGACGTAGATCAGGCCCATCTGCACCGCGCCCAGGGGGTTTTCCAGCTCGCGGTCGCCGCTGTATCGGTTGTCGCCGAGCCAGGTGGTTTCACTGCCCCAGTAGACGTTGTCTTCCGGCTCCCAGACGTCCTGGCGGCCACCGCCGAAGCCGAAGGTCTTCAGGCCCATGGATTCCAGGGCGACGTTGCCGGTGAGGATGATCAGGTCGGCCCAGGAGATCTTGCGCCCGTATTTCTGCTTGATCGGCCAGATCAGCCGGCGCGCCTTGTCCAGGCTGACGTTGTCCGGCCAGCTGTTGAGCGGGGCGAAACGCTGCTGCCCGCCCCCGGCGCCACCGCGGCCGTCGGCGATGCGGTAGGTGCCGGCGCTGTGCCAGGCCATGCGGATGAACAGCGGGCCGTAGTGGCCAAAATCCGCCGGCCACCAGGGTTGGGAATCGGTCATCAAGGCCAGCAGGTCGCGCTTCACTGCGGCCAGATCGAGGCTGTTGAATTCAGCGGCGTAGTCAAAGTCCTGAGGCATCGGGTCGGACAGCTGCGAGTGCTGATGGAGGATCTTCAGGTTCAGTTGGCCGGGCCACCAGTCACGGTTGCTGGTGCCTTCGCCGGCGGTGTGCTTGAACGGACACTTGGATTCATTGGACATGGGTCACTCCTTCGGCCGCCCCCGCCCGACCGCTCGATAGCGGCCCGAGGCTGGGCGTGCGTGTGAAAAGCGTAGTGAAGGGCAAGCGAAGGTAAAAATAGCTTCGCTGCATGACCTCGCCATAAAAAATACATGACCGTTGCCGGACGCTGGCTCAGGGCGCCCGTGTCGCGCCCGGCCAATTGGCACTGCTGCTTTGGCATAGCCCTAGCCTATTCCTCAGGCCTGTTCCTCAGCCCTGGGCGTCGAAGGCCGGGTGAAAGCTGACTTCGCCGCTGGGGTACGAGCCCTGGAATGCCTGGGCCTGGAAATACTCGGGCGGCACGCCTGCCAGCAGCGGCCCCTGCCCGGCCTTGAAGCCGAAGCGCGAGTAGTAGCCGGGGTCGCCCAGCACCACGCAGCCGGCCGCGCCCTGCTCCCGCAGTTGCTGGAGCAGTTGGCGGATCAGCTGGCTGCCAATGCCCCGGCCCTGGTGCGCTGGCAGCACCGACACCGGCGCCAGCCCATACCAGCCGGGCTCGCCGCTGCTCAGGGTCACCGGCGAGATCGAGGCATGGCCCAGCAGCAGCCCATCGTCCTCGGCCACCAGGGACAGGGTCAGGGCGCCGGCTTTGCGCAAGGCGGCAACGATGTACTGCTCGGTATGGCTGGTGTGCTCGGCGTCGAGAAAGGCCTCGCGGGTCAGTTGCTCGATGGCCGGGATGTCGCTGGGGCGTTCACTTCTGAGAATCAGGCTCATGGGGCTCCGGGTATGGGTGCAGGTTCTGGGGCGCCTGGCGGCATCGAGGCGACGCTGGGTATCGGCATCGATCTGCGCACGCAAGGCCTGGAACAAAGGGCTGGCATCGGTGTAGCGACGACCGTAGCCGAGGTTGAAACCGTAGTCGAAATCCGCCGGGTTCTGGCCCTGGTTGTGTTGCAGCAGGGTTTCCAGCTTGTCCAGAGCCTTGACCGTCTGCGCCTCGGCGCTGGCGGCACCCTCGTATTCGTCCCACAGCTCCAGCAGGCGCTGGCGGGCCGGGGCGTCCAGGGCTCGGGCGAGGTGTTGCAGGTCGTCGCGTTCCTGCTGGCTCTTGTCCGGGTGGGCGGCCTGGGCCACCGCCGGGATGTCGCCATGAATGGCTTCGCCCAGATCGTGGACGATGCACAGCTTGAGCACCCGCAGCAAGTCCAGCTCGCCCAGTTGGTCCTCGAACAGCAGCGCCATCAGGCACAGGCGCCAGCTGTGTTCGGCGGTGCTTTCCTGGCGGCCGCTGGAGGTGTGGGCGCTGCGCAGCACGTCCTTGAGTTTTTCCGCTTCACGGAGAAAGTCGAGACGGCCGCTGAGGAGTTCGGGGGTCATGGGTCTGCCTGCTGAAAATGGCGCAAGCCCGCCTCGGCGGCGAGCGAACAAGGGCTTGCAAGGCTAGTCGGCGGCCGGCGCCCGGTCCACGGATAAAATATCCGTGGACCGGGCCTTGCCACCGTTTCAGAGGGTTTCCACCAGCCTCACGGCATTGCCGTCGGAGAGGTTGAGGCGAGTCCAGCGGCATTGGCTGGAGGCGATGGGCACGATGGCCGAATCATTGTGGCCGCTGAAGAACTCCAGGGAAGGCGGCGCCAGCACTTCGCGCCAGCCGAGGTCATCCAGGGCGGCTTCCTTGCGCAGGATTTCCTCGGTGCAAAAGCCCCACAGGGATTGGCCCAGCAGCGCGCTCAAGGGCACGCCGAACTGCCCGGCGCGGGTTGGCGAACAGGCCAGCAGGCGGTGGGTCAGGTCGCACACCAGGTGCACGGCGCGCGGGCTGTCGTTCACCAGCCGCGCCAGGGCCTGGTCGGCGGCAGCGCTGAGGTTGGCCGCCAGCAATTGCTCCAGACGCGCCCGCTCCGCCGGCTCCATGGTTTGCCGGCCGTTCTCCCAACGGGAGATGCTCGACTGCGCCACGCCGAACAGTTCGGCGGCGTGCTGCTGCTTGACCCGGTGCAACAGGCGCCAGCGCCTGAGGGCCAGGCCCAGATGGGGTGAAGTGAAGGGGGCTGCGGACATGGCATAGGCGATGCGAGTAAAGGGGCCAGCAGTTTCGCAGTCTCGGCCTTTGCCGGGCAACCTGCGCTGACCAACGCCATTCGCCCGACCCGTTACAAGTGGCTGGACAGCGCAGTAAAAGCCCCTAAAAATCAGCGCCTTTGCCCTGCCCTTTACGAGCCGGGTGTCAGTGCCAAGGAGTTCGGCGCCATGCTCAATGTCTTGTTTGTCTGCAGCCAGAACAAGCTGCGCAGCCCCACCGCCGAGCAGGTGTTTGCCGACTGGCCGGGAATCCAGACCGCCTCCGCCGGGCTCAACCACGACGCCGAGGTGCCCCTGGGTCCGGAGCTGGTGCAGTGGGCCGGGCTGATTGTGGTGATGGAAGCCCGGCACCGGGAAAAACTGCGCAAGCGCTTCAAGGCGCAGTTGAACAACCAGCAGATCGTCTGCCTGAACATCCCCGATGATTACGACTTCATGGACCCGGAGCTGATCCGGTTGCTGCGCCAGAAGGTGCCGCCGTTTCTTCCCGATGGCGGCGAGAGTCGCTGAGGCGTCATTGCCCCTGGGGCAAGGCGGCGATCAAGGCCGCCGAGGCGTTGTACAACGGCGTATGCCCCTGCAACAGGATCTGCGCGCTGCGCCGGTAGGCGGCGCCGTCGATCAGCAGCTCCCCGGCCACTTGCCGGGCATTGATCAGGGTGTCCAGCACCCCGGCGGGGTTTTCAATCGCCAGCGGGTATTCACCCTTCGCTTCACCTATCAGCGGCGCCCGCGCCAGCATGGCATGGGCCACGGTGCCTTCGGCCAGGCAGGCCGCCGCCAGGCAGCAACCACCGGATACCGCCAGGGACGGGTGGGCGTTCTGCGGGGTGAAGTAGCGGGTGGCAATATCTCCGCCGTGGCGCGCCGGGCTGACGATGCAGACCTTCGGGATGGTTTCGCTGCGCCGCAGCTCATCAGCGCTCAGCAAGCGGCCTTCGCGATCACGCAGGCCCATGAGCAGGCCGCCTTGCACCATCAGCTCCAGCAAGCGGCTCTTGAAAGGCCGGTCGGCGTCCAGCTCGGCGGGGGTTTCCTCGCCGGTCTTGCCCAGGTCCGCCGCGCGCAGAATGATCATCGGCACCGCCACGTCGATGCAAGTGGCGGCTACGCCATCCAGCAGGTCGACCCGTTGCCAGGTGGGAAACAGCGCGCCGGTCTTGGCCCCCACCGGCTTGTCAAGAAACAGGTCGACCCCGGGATACAGGCCATTGACCCCGGGAATCCGCGTGTCGCTCAGCAAGCGACCATCGCCGAAGCCCAGGCGCGCGTACATCGTGGTCTGGGTGTTGCTGTTGAAGATCTCGATCTGCCCGCCGTCCTCGGGCCGCAGCCAGCCGCGTTGCAGGGCGTACAACGGCAACGCCGCGGACAGGTTGCCGCAGTTGACGCTCCAGTCGATGGCACTCTTGCCCGCCGCCAGTTGCGCCAGGGTGCTGATCATCCGCGTCTCGCCGGGGCGGCGCTCGACGATGAACCCCTTGTTGCTGGTGGGCCCGCCGCGCCCCAGGCCGGTGATTTGGGTGTTGCCCGGCCACTCGCCCCGCAACGGCACGCCCATCAGGTGGCGCAGCAGTTCTTCCACCAGGGCTTCATCCGCGGGCAGTGCTTCGCGAGCCAAGATCAGCCCGGTGGAGGTGCCACCACGGACGTGACACACGGGAAATTCAGGGATGGCAGCAGGCTTTTGCAGATCGGGCATGGCGGGCGCCTCCACGGTGGGCGAAAGGAGCCGCCCCTTGTCGGCCGGGCAACGGGCAGCAGCGCAGCATGATAAACCCTGGCGACGGGTCCCGGGGCAGTGGCCGACTGCCCCGCTGTCGCCTGCCGCCCCCTTGTTTGCAAGAGCCCGGCACCGTTCTTTCTAGCACCGCCGCGTGGCCCCTGCCCGCAGGTGGTGCAATCCACCGCCCATGGACCCGGAGCGTCGCCATGCCCCAAGCCCCCCACCAACTGCTATTCCTGCCCGGCGCCTCGGGCAATCGTCAATTCTGGCAGCCCCTGGCCGCGCAGCTGCGCCATCCGGCGCGCCAGGTACACCTGGGCTGGCCGGGCTTCGGCGACACCCCGGCCCGGGACGATGTGCGGGGCATGGACGATCTGCTGGACCTGGTGCTGCAGCGCATCGACCAGCCCTCGGCGCTGGTGGCCCAGTCCATGGGCGGCATCATCGCGGTGCAGGCTGCCCTGGCGCGGCCGGATCTGATCACCCATCTGGTGTTGAGCGTCACCTCCGGTGGCGTCGACATGGGCGAGTTGGGCGCCAGCGACTGGCGCAACGACTACACCGCCGCCTACCCGCAACTGCCCCGCTGGTTCGTCGATGACCACAGCGACCTCGGCCCGCGCCTGGGGGAACTGCGCATGCCGGTCTTGCTCCTGTGGGGCGATTGCGACCCCATCAGCCCGGTGGCGGTGGGCCAGCGTCTGGCCAGCCTGCTGCCCAACGCCTGCCTGCGCATCGTGCCCGGGGCCGAACATGACCTGGGCCTGAGCCACGCGGCCGAGGTCGCGCCGTGGCTCGATCGGCACCTGAACGGCGAGTCGATCGGCGACGCCTAGCCACAGCCGGCACCACTCGTCTTGCGCCGCTGTTTTTTTGCCAGGGGCCATTTGACTAACGGTATCGAGGATCTAGATTCCACTCGCGACTGCATGCCAATGCACCGCGCCCGATGCCCGTTGGTCCAGGCCCCGGGCGTCGCTGCCCGGCAGCCGCGCCATGGAAAACCGATGCAGGCCTGCCTGGGCATTCCAGGCGTCTAACGCGACAGCAGGGAGCTGGACATGAACGACAACATAGTGGACATCCTCATCACCATCGATGTGGACACCATCCTCGAAAGTGCCGAAAAGGGACTCTTCAGGCTCAGCCAGAACGCTTCCACCCCTTCCCAGCTTTACAACATCTATGACGGCGACGACCGACTCTCGGACCAGGTGATCTACATGGTGGTGCGGCGCAGCAACGCCGACGGTGCCGATGGCGGATCCGAGCTGGCGGTCAACCTGCGCCAGGGCGATCAGTTGCGCTGGCGCGCCACCAGCCTGTCCAAGGGCCTGTACTACTCGGTGATCCTGTACCAGTACACCCAGACCCACCCGCCGCTGAGCGAGGACCCCAACCCCTACCTGACCAACGTGGTGCCGACAGTGCTGCCGAGCACGCCGCTGCCGATCATCAACCCGGACAACCCCGCCGGTCAGCCGACCGCGCAGAGCGTCAGGACCTTCTACTGGCAGGCCGACGCCACCCGCGTCTGCACCCGGGTCACCTACACCTGGTCCTTCATGATTGTCGACCGTGACAACAAGGTGCTGGGCTACTGCTCCTGGGACCCGTACTTCTCGATCCGCTAAATCCGCTGCGAGGCGCCCTCTCCCTGCCCGGCCAGGGAGAGGATGCGCGCGCCCTCTTGCCTTGCCCCCGGCGCTGCCACTATTTTTGTCGATCCCGCCCCAGCAGCGCTCCGGTCGATCCCGCGACAGCCGATGCAGTGGGCCCCACCCCATGCCCTGTCGGAGAGTTTATGGACCTCGCCACCCTGAGCCTGTTCATCCCCGCCTGCTTTGCCCTGAACATGGCCCCTGGCCCGAACAACCTGCTGTCGGTGAGCAATGCCACCCGCTACGGCTATCGCCACTCCTGCCTGGCGGGGGCCGGCCGGCTGCTGGCGTTCGCCGCCATGATCGCCCTGGCCGCCGCCGGTTTGGCGGTGGTGCTGCAGACTTCGGAACTGTTGTTCCATGCCATCAAGATCCTCGGCGCGGGCTATCTGCTGTACCTGGCCTGGCAACTGTGGCGGGCCGCCCCTGGCACTGAAGCGAGCGAGGACAGGGCCCGGGTCGGCCTGTGGGCCCTGGCCCGCCAGGAGTTCCTGGTGGCGGCGGGCAACCCCAAGGCGATCCTGATCTTCACCGCCTTCCTGCCGCAGTTCGTCGATCCGGCGCAGCCCATGGGCCCGCAGTTCCTGATGCTGGGCGCGCTGTTCCTGGGGCTGGAGTGGATCGCCATCTGCGCCTACGCCTACATGGGCCTGCACATGCGCCGCTGGCTCGCCGAACCGCGTGGCAAGCGCCTGTTCAATCGCGGCTGCGCACTGCTGTTGTCGGGAGCGGCGTCGGTGCTGCTGATGGCGCGTCGCGGCTAGAGGCGTACAACCTTCAGTCGGACAGGTACAGCCCATGCATGAGGGGTTCTAGGCATTTTGCTCGGCGCGAGGGTAGGATTAAATCCTATTCAGCTGGAGAAGCTCCTCATGCGAAGTACCCAACAATTGAGCATCACGCTGCCAAACCTGATGGCCGACGCGGTAAAGGCCAAAGTCGCTAGCGGTGAATATGCCAGCGAAAGTGAAGTCATACGCGATGGCCTGCGGGCGCTGATGGCCCGTGATCGAGCCTTGGAAAGTTGGCTCTCCGGCCAGGTGGCAACAGCCTACGACGCCTTGAAAGCGGACGCTTCACGCACACTCAGTGCCGATCAGGTCCGTGCTCGGCTCTCAGCAGAGCATCAGAACGCCTGCAATAAACCGTAATGACGCACACCGTCGAATTTGCACCAGAAGCTTTGGAGCAGCTGACCACGCTCTATCGCTACATAGCCACGGCAGCCTCGCCAGGCATTGCCCAGCGCTATACCGACGCCATCGTGAGCCATTGCCAAGCGTTACAGACCTTTCCTCAACGGGGAAACCAGCGGGAAGATATACGCCCTGGCCTGCGCACCACCCACTATCGCAAGCGGGTTGTGATCGCCTTTGCCGTCGATACCCGGAAGGTTGTCATCCTGGGCATTTTTTACGCTGGCCAGGATTTCGAGACCACTCTTCTGGCTGATTGGGACGACTAAAGAGATAGCGCCAAGCGCAAAGGCTCTGCGGGGGGCGGCCAACCAAGGCGGCTCCCGCAGACGGATGAGCGCGCCATCCCCTCAAAACAGCCGGGACGTCGGCGCCTTGATGGCGGTCGAGCCCCGCCGCCGATGCGCCCCCGCGACAGGATCGAAGGCGCCCGCCTGATGGCGCTCCAGGGCGGCAAATACCTGCAAGCGAGCGCGATGCAAGAGCACGCGAACATGACTGTGGGAAATCCCCAACTGCCCGCCGATGGCCTCAAGCGCCTGGCCCTGGCGCTCACGCGACAACAAGACCCGGCGTTGCAACAGCGGCAGGCTGCTCAGCGTCTGCTCCAGGCAGCCACGCAGTTGCTCGGCGCACAGCAAGGCTTCCGGGCTGTCTTCGTGCCACTCCAGTGGCGGCGGCGCCCAGTCACCCTCTTCAGCGCAGCGCTGGTCGCCCGCCTGGGCCGGCCGCACGAAGCGACTCGCCTCGCGACGGTTCTGTACGTAGTGGCATTTGGCCGCGTTGGCGGTGATGGTCAGCATCCAGGTCTTGAGGCTGGAGCGGCACTGGAAGCCGCCAAGGTTGCGCACAATCGCCAGCCAGGCGTCCTGCACCACGTCATCGACGTGGCGCTGCCCGACAATCGCCTGGGCCACCGAGCGCATGGCGCCCTGATGCTGCCTGACCAGCTCGCAAAAGGCCCGCTGCTCGCCCGCCAACAGGCGCGGCAATAAGTGCAAGTCGTCGCTGACGGCGGTCAGCGGCAGGTGCTGCAAAGATTCCATGTCGAGGATCTCCATGCTCATCAGCTCGCCCCTTTTACCGCCGAGGCAACAATCCTACGAATGAGCCTAGGAAATGGATGCGCACTCGTGCACATTTTTCTCTGCCCGCCGCGTTCGGCTCGCTATGATGGTTGCCCATGACACCCAGCACGCCCATCCGCCAACCCTGTCCGCCCGGCGCCTGCATCTGCGAGCGTGAGCAGTTGCTGGACACCCCCGGAGCCGACCTGCGCATCCTCCTGCTCACGCGCCTGGAGGAAAAACGTCTGCTCGAACGCCTGGAGAAGCTCAAGGACCTGGCCGACCTGGAACACATGCAGCGCCAGATGCTGGAAAAACTCGGCATCCGGGTGCAGATCACTCCCAGCGACAATGAAGTGCGCAGCATGCGCGGGATCGCCATCACCCTGGGCGAGTTGCCCGGCCTGTGCCGCAAGACCCGGCAATCGATTCCGGCCGCCATTCGCCGGGCCATGGAGAACCGCCCGGAAATCGCCTACCGCCTGCTCGATGCCCAGGACTTGCTGCGCGATACCTGACGGCAAGTTTCAGCTACCAGCAGCAGGCTTGCGGCTTGTGGCTCAAAGCTGGAAACTTGCCGCTGCTTTTTCCAGGACTCCCCTCATGCAAAACACCCCACTGAACGCCGCCGACTTCGAGGCGATCGAAGACACCCTGCTCCAGTACGGCGACGACCACTCGGTGCTCAATCCCTGCGAGCTGGACGGCTACTTCACCGCACTGGTGTCGGGCCCGGCTCAAGTCGATATCGCCGAATGGTTCCCGGGTATCTGGGGCGGCGAAAACCCGGCCTGGGAAACCCCGGAGCAATGCCGCCGGTTCATCGACCTGTGCGTGCGCCACATCAACACCCTGGCCGAGCAATTAACCCAGGCTCCTGAGGCGTTCAAGGCGCGCTTCGAACAGACCGAGCACCAGGGCCAGGACCTGCTGCTGGCCGAAGAATGGTGTTTTGGCTACCTGCGCGGGGTGGCCGTGGGCAACTGGCCAGAGATGCCGGCGCCGCAGGTGCGGACGCTGCAGTTGATCATCGACTGCGCCGAACAGGACAACTTCGAACTGCCGGCCGACCTGAACCTGGACCAGCATCGCCAGCAAGTGGCGGCCATCGAACCGGCCGCCCGCGCGCTGCATGCCTACTGGGCGGCGCAGCGCTGAAATAGACCGCACCCCAATAAAAAACGCCGCTGGCCCTGAACAGAGCAAGCGGCGTTTTTCATGGCGCCCGGCAAGCAGCGCCCGGCTTACAGCAAGTTGCGCTGCACTGCCTCATCCAGCGTACTACGAGTCAACTCCCCGACCAGGTCGCGGGTGTCCGCCTGGAAGGGAATGGTGACGATCAGCAGCAAGTGCATCCAGGTGCGCACCGACTCGCTCTTGCGAATCCGCCCCAGCTCCTTGCCGTCCTTGTCCTTGAACACCGTCTCCAGGGTGAAGGTGTTCTTGGCGGTGGACGGAATCACGAAGAAGGTGGCGCCGGTGATGATGGCCGAGGCCATGCTGAACTGTTCGTTGTTGTACAGGGTGGCTTCGGCATACAGGTCCGATTCGACCTTGTCGGTGCTGACCCGGGCAAAGCGTGCGGACTGGCGGTAGGTGTCGGCCACCGCCGCTTCCCAGGCGGCTGCCGGGGCGCCGGCGGCGGTATTGGCCGGCCCGCCATTGACCTGGTTCAGCGCCGTGGTGCGCACAAAGACCGTCGGCTTGTGCTCGGCCACCTGGGCCACCGGCGGCCAGGTCTTGACCGGGGCCAGTTCGTGTTGCGAGTACGACACGCAGCCGCTCAGCAGCACTGCGCCGAGCACCAGGACGTGCTTGATGAAACCCGACATGTATCTCTCCTTGATCCTAGCGTTGCGCCAACCGGGCGCTGGCGTTGTCCAGCAACTTGGCAACCAGTTCGTTCAGCTGTTTGGCGCCCTGGGTCGGGGCCCAGTACTCGCGGCCATACAGGCCGACGTTGCGCTCGAACTTGAGCTGCTCCCTGGCGCTGGCCAGTTCCTTGCCGTTGCGGTCGACGATCGACAGGTCACCGGCCAGGTCGAAGCTATCGACGTAGATCGGACCGTTGACCCAGATCCACACGGTCAGGGTCAGCAAGGCCCCGGGCAGGTAGCCCGGATGGGGCGCGCGGTGGCCCTTGAGGGAGGTCATGTTGAATTTCAGCACCACGTCGTCCTCACCCAGGCGGGTGGGGAACTCGCTGAGCTGCTGGAAGTAGCCGGCGCTCTTGACGTAGGGGGTCAACTGGGCGGTGAGCGAACGGCTGATGGCCGTGCGCGTGGCTTCGTCGATACCGGGGGCGGTGACCTGGACATCGGCGATTTGCGCGGTGCGCGGGCTGCTGATGGGCGCGGGATGCAACGGCGCGCCCAGCGGGCCGGTGACGTTGTAGGAGACACAGCCGGTCAGCGCCAGGGTGGCGATGAGGGCGGCGGCCCCGAGCAGGGTTCTGAACACGAAATATCCTTATTGAAAGACGAACAGCACCAACGTCTCGACCCCAGCGCCCAGAACTTTAGGAAAACCTCGCATCCAGCCGTAATGCTGTTCGCTTAAGCCAAAACGGCGCCCCACAGCAAACAATCTTCTTTCGAGCGCTCAAACGCACAGCATTGCCCTGTGGCGAGGGAGCTTGCTCCCGCTGGGGTGCGCAGCGCCCCCGCTAGTGCTTACGCAGTGAGCCTGACAAACCGCACTGCGAGCTTTTACGACCGCTACGCGGTCGAGCGGGAGCAAGCTCCCTCGCCACTACAGGACTTGTCACTAAAACAAGCCTTCGACCTGCAACATTCTTCGTTCGGCCACTTAAGTGAACAGCATTACGCATCCAGCCGGGCGCTAGAGATCCGCTCCCTGGCCGCATTGATAATCCTCTGCATGGGCCTGGAGCATATTGAACAGGTGTTCCTGAGGCATCGCGCAGTCCTGCAACGGTTCGGGCGCTACCCCGTTCCATTGCTCATCGGGGTCGCTTTCGATAATCAGCAGCGGCACCTGGGCGTCGTTGCAGAAGGCGAGGATGTCCCGCAGCTCCTGTTCACGTTCTACATGGTCGTTGTGAAACAGCCTGGCGCTGTAGAAGAAGCCCTCGGCGCCACGGCGCAGATAACCCTGGGCAACGCTCAGGGACAGGCCCAGGCGCTGATGGAGAAACTTGACCAGCGCCAGGCTGGTGGTGGGGGTCGCCGCAGCGATGCTGATCCGGGACATGGCGGGTTCCTTGAAAAACCGTGGGCAATGACAGCGCGGTTACTCGGGGCGCCACAGGTCGAGCCCTTGCACATGACGCTCGATGTCGTCCATGTCGTCCTCCCCCAGCGTGCAGTCGAAGGGTTCACTGAGAATCCTGCGCACCAGGGCCAGGCGCTGGGTGACCTGCTGCTCATCGATGAAATCGCTGGTGGCGCGCTGGTAGTCGGCCACGGGTTTGTCCCGGTAATGGGCGCCCATCCTGTGCAGCGAGATCAGGACGAACTCCAGTTCCGCCAGGGCTTGCAGCGCCTGCTCGCCCGACAGCGTGATGGTACGATTGCTTTCCAGCATCCAGTGCTCCTTGGCTTTGAACCGTTGGACAGGTCGTGGGCAAGCACCGTCACCGACTCGGCGCCGGAGCCAGCTTGAGCCGCGTCGGGTCGATGGCGCAGACCATGTTGCGCAGCTCGCCCAGCAACGACTGGCGGGGAAACGCGGCCCATTGCGCCGTGTCTTCCTTGCGCGTGACCTCCACGCCCTGGGCGAACGGCTCGGAGAAGTACACCCGGCCGAACTGCGCCGACTCATCCTTCTCGCAGTTGATCACCCGGGTCGCCCGCGAGCTGTGGATCGGCGGCTTGCCACCGCCCAGCTCGGTGGGCTTGGCGTAGTTGTTGACCAGGTAGAACTGCCGCAAGTGCGGGTTGTTCTGGTAGAGGGCCAGCGAGTTGGCGGCAAAGTAGGTGGCCAGTTCCGGGCTTTCCAGCACCTTGAACATGCCCTCCGGACGCTGCGGCGCCGGGGCCTCGTTCTGGCTGCCCGAATGCGCGCAACCGGCGAGCACGACCACCGCGCTCAAGCTCAGCAGCTTGTTCATCGGCCCGCTCCCTGGGCCAGGTCCGGCCGTTCCTGGTCGAACAAGGCCTGATCGACAGTGCCCTGCAGCGAGCAGAGCAAGCGGGTCTTGCCGTCTTCTTCGCTGAGCATGAGGATTTTTTCCGCGGAGCCCGGGGCCGGGGCGATGCCCGACGCGGCGGCCGGATTGTCCTGCCAGGGCGCCGTGGCGTTGAGTTTGATCTGCGGCCGGGAGATGAAGTACTCACCAGCCTCCTGCCAGCCGGCCTGGGGCAGCGCGGCCATCACCGCGGCGCGGCTGGCATCGACCTCGAAGCCCCAGAAGTGGAAGCTGCCCTGCTCGCCCAGGTCGAACTGGCGATCGTAGTAGCCGGTCAGGCGCAGGCCGCCATCGGTCAACGGGCGGGAAAACGCCTGCGTTGCCGAGTAGTTGTTGAGGCGGTCGGCAACCGGTATCCAGGCGATGCCCTGGCGCTGATTCTCGGACAGCTTGACCACCTTGCCGAGTTCGGCGCGCTGCTGATACAGGGCCTTGAAAAACCCTGGCTGGCAGTCCAGCAGGCTCTCGCTGAGGCTGGCGGCCTGAGCCGTAGCGGCGCTCAGTCCCAGGAGCAAGGCCAACAGCGGTGAAGTGGAAAGGCGGGGCAAGGTGCGCGTCCGATGCATGGTCTGGAACATCCTGAGCAGGCAAAAAAAACGCGACTCTACCTGCGCAGGCCGCGTCGAGACAAATCCGCTTGCAGGCGCCCGGCTTGTGGGGCCGAGCGGCGCCGCTTCAGAGAAAAATGCTGCCCTTGAGATACAGGGCGCCGTGGCCGCTGATGATCACCCGGCCGTTGTCCAGCACCTGACACTCCAACTGCCCCTTGCGCGCCCCGCCCTGCTGCGCCCGCAACTGGCGCTTGCCCAGGCGCGCGGCCCAGTAAGGCGCCAGGGAGGTATGGGCCGAGCCGGTGACCGGGTCTTCATTGACCCCGACCCGTGGGCCGAACCAGCGCGAGACGAAGTCGAAGGCCCGGGACGGCGCCGTGACGGCGATGCCGCGCACATCGAAAGCCGCCAATGCGGCGAAATCCGGCTTGAGCGACTCCACCAGGCGTTCGTCGTCCACCACCAGCAGGTAATCGTCGGTGCGGTACAGGGCCTCGGCCGCCGGCAAGCCCAGGGCTTGCAGCAGGGCCGGAGCAATCGCCACGGCCTCGGGCTGCTTGGCGGGAAAGTCCATGGACAGCAGGCCGCCCTCGCGGCTCACCCGCAACTCGCCACTGCGGGTGGCAAAGCGCAGCACGTCGCGGCGCTCGCCCAGTTGCTCGAACAACACCCAGGCCGCCGCCAGGGTGGCGTGCCCGCACAGGTCGACTTCCACTGTGGGGGTAAACCAGCGCAGTTCGAAGACCTCGCCCCGGGGCACGAAAAAGGCGGTTTCCGAGAGGTTGTTCTCCAGGGCGATGCGTTGCAGGAGCTCATCGGGCAACCAGGCCTCCAGCGGGCACACCGCCGCCGGGTTGCCACCGAAGACGTGGGAGGTAAAGGCATCCACTTGATAGATATCGAGCTGCATCGCGGTCATTCCTCGGCGCCTTCGGCGCGGATCTGTTCCAGGTAGTTGTAGATGGTGTAGCGGGTCACCCCGAGGGCCGCCGCGGCCTTCTCGATCCCGCCCTTGACGATGAACACTCCGCGCTCCTGCATCTGGCGCACGGCGTCGAGCTTGTGCCGCTTGCCCATGCGCGTCGAGGTTCCCGGGCAGGCGCCCTGGATGATCTGGGCCAGCAACTGTTCCATGTCGGGGGCCTCCTCGCGGCGCGGTGCGGGCGCGCTGCCCAGACCCAGCATCTGCCCCAGGCAGGCATGGGCGGCGGCGATGCCGCTCAGGTCGCTGTTGCTGCACAGGCTGGCGAAGGGCTGCCCGCTGCTGTCGCGAAAGACCACCGTGGAACTGCGCAGCTCGCGGCCGTCGGGAGCCAGGGTCGGGTAGTTCTCCAGCACCAGCGGGGTGCTGGCGGAGCGGTCCTGCAGGGCGCGCAGCACGGCGGCAAACCCCAGGTCCTGGCGCGGCCCGCCCAGCACCGGATCGCCCACCCGGCGCCCGGTGACATGGCCGTTGGCGATGGCGACGATCGACGACTCCGGGCGGTCCAGGTCATGCAGGACGATTTCCACATGCTGACCGACCACGCTGGCGAGCATCTGCAAGGTGCTGCGCAGCACCTGCAGGACCAGCTGACGCTCGGCAAGCAGGGATGGGCAAGGTTGATTCATGGGGCAGCGACCAGGGCAAAGGGGTCGAAAAAATATCAACACATTGTTGAATATTCAACTTTTCGTTAATTCAACGAGCACGACACGCCTTGCACTGCCCCAGTATCCGGCGCCTCAACCCCGGCCAACCTCCTGAAGACGTTGCAGCCCTGGGCCTGGGCCCCGAGTTCCAGCGCAAGGAGCGGAGTGCGAACAACCGGACAGCGGGCTAACCTGCCGCTTGCCCCCCCCTGCCCCGGATCGCCAATGCCCCACTGCCCCGCCACTGAGTTTCTTGCCGCACTGGATGCCGACTGGGCGGCGCTGATCGCCGCTGTCGGCCCTTGCCTGCACCAGCCCCGCCCGGAGCGCGAGCCTTATCAGGCGCTGGTCCGCGCGGTGGCCTACCAGCAACTGCACGCCCGCGCCGGCGACGCGATTCTTGGCCGGCTGCTGGCGCTGTTTCCCGGGCTGGGCTTTCCTGACCCGCAGCAACTCTGCGCGCTGAGCGTGGAGGCCCTGCGTGGCTGCGGCTTCTCCGCACGCAAGATCACCACCTTGCAGGCCATTGCCGAGGCGACCCTCAGTGGCTGGGTGCCGGACGGCGAGCGGGCCCGCGCCATGGACGACGAAGTCCTCATCGAGCGCCTGACCCGATTGCCGGGCATTGGTCGCTGGACCGTGGAAATGTTGCTGATCTACAGCCTGGAACGGGCAGACATCCTGCCGGCGAACGACTTTGGCATTCGCCAGGGCTATCAACGCTTGAAGGGCCTGGAACACATGCCGGCGCCGCGCCAGATAAGCCAGCTCGGCCAGGCCTGGAGCCCCTGGCGCACCACGGCGGCCTGGTACCTGTGGCGCGTGCCGCCGACCTGAACCCCGCGCCAGCAGCCCGCTACAAGGGGGACAATTGAACCGCAGGCGCGGAACCCCTACAGTCACGCCCCTTGATATCAATCCGAGGTCAACGATGGCTGCTCTTCGCCTGACTACCCTGCACACCACCCAAGCGGTGCTGGACGCCTTCCGCGACAGCAAGGTTCCCGCCGAGGTGCTGCTCGAAGGCAGCGGCATCCAGCTGGCGGACCTGGAGCTGCCCAACAGCCTGATCAACATCGGCCAGGAAATGCGCGTGTTCAGCAATGCCGTGGCCTTTCGCCAGGACCTGGGGCTGGTGCTGGGGCGCAATCTGCATATCAGTGCCTACGGCATGTTCGGCCTGACCCTGCTGACCAGCGCCACCCTGCGCGAAGCCTGGTCCCTGGCGCTGCGTTATCCCCTGCTGCTGGGCACTTTCTTCCACCTTGATCTGGAAGTCCGCGACGGCCTGGCCTGGCTGATCGCCGACCAGTACAGCGAGACCGAGCTTGAGGTGTTCAACACCGATTTCTGCATGTCGTCCTACCGGGTCACCTGCCAGGACCTGCTGGGCTGCACGCTGCCGCTGCGCGCGGTGCACCTCAAGCACCCGCCGCAGCCCTATCTGGACAGCTACGAGCAGGCCTTCAACTGCCCGGTGCAGTTCAATGCCGGGCGCAACGCCATAGGGTTCGATCTGGAATGGCTGGACCGGCGCCTGCCCCTGGCCGACCTGGTGACCCAGAACGACATGCTGCAGCGCTGCATCCGCCTTAACGAGGAACTCAGCGCGCGGCCGACCTGGATCGATCAGGTGCGGCGCCTGCTCAATGAACAGCTGCACGCGGTGCCCGACTTCGACAGCCTGGCACGCCAGGTGCATTGCTCGCCAAGCACCCTGCGCCGGCGCCTGCGGGCCCAGGACACCAGCTACCAGCAACTGCTGGACGAGCTGCGCTATGCCCGGGCGCAGCAACTGCTGGGTCAGCACAGCCTGCCCATCTACCGTATCGCCGAAGCCCTGGGCTTCAAGGAGACAGCCAGTTTCCGCCACGCCTTCCAGCGCTGGAGCGGCGTCGCCCCCGGACGCTTCCGGCAACTGGCCGGCCAGCTCGGCCCGCTCTCGGAGCAGGCGCAAGATTGACGCTAAATATCCCCTATTGACCGTTGCCAACATTCTCTCAGGGGCCTATCCGGCCAAGAATGACTCCCCCGGAAGGTCCCGCTCATTTCAGACAAGGAGTTGTCACATGAAATCGCTGCACACCGCCCTCACCCGCCTGGCCCTGAGCTGCTCCCTGAGCGTCCTGGCCCTGAGCGCCGCCGTCACCGCCCAAGCCGCCCCCGAGCGCACGGTGAACATCTTCAACTGGTCGGAATACATCGCTCCCAACACCATCAAGGATTTCCAGGACCAGAGCGGGATCAAGGTCAAGTACGACATCTTCGAAAGCAACGAAGTGCTGGAAGCCAAGCTGCTGACCGGCAACAGCGGCTATGACGTGGTGGTGCCTTCCAGCGGTTTCGTCAGCAAGCAGATCAGCGCCGGGGCGTTCCAGCCCCTGGACCGCGGGCAACTGCCGAACTGGAAGAACCTCGACCCGGCGGTGATGAAACTGCTGGAGCAGAGCGATCCGGGCAACCGCTATGTGATCCCCTACATGTGGGGCACCAACCTGATCGGCTACAACCGCGACAAGGTCCGGGAACTGCTGGGCAGCGACGCGCCGGTCAATAGCTGGGACCTGGTATTCAAGGAAGAGAACCTGAAGAAGCTCAGCCAGTGCGGCGTGACCTTCCTCGATTCCCCTGCAGAAATGCTGCCCCTGGCCCTGCACTACCTGGGCCTGGACCCCAACAGCCAGAACCCCGAGGACTACCGTAAGGCCGAGGCCCTGCTGCTCAAGCTGCGGCCTTACGTGCGCTACTTCCACAGCGCCAAGTGGATGGGCGATATCGCCAACGGCAACATCTGCGTGGCCGTGGGCTACTCCGGCGGCTTCCTGCAGGCGGCCAACCGCGCCAACGAAGCCAAGAACGGCGTGCACATCGAAATGCGCATTCCCAAGGAAGGCACCCTGGTGTGGATCGACACCGTGGCCGTTCCCGCCGGCGCCAAGCACGTGGACACCGCCCACGCCTTCCTCAATTACCTGATGGAACCGAAAGTCATCGCCTCCATCAGCAACTATGTCGGCTACCCCAATGGCGTGAGCGATTCCAAGCCGTTCATCCAGCAGACGCTGCTGGACAACCCGGACCTGTTCCCCAGCGCCGAAACCATGACCCGCCTGTTCCCCCTGGCGCCGTTGCCGGCCAAGGCCGAACGCACCCGCACCCGGACCTGGGTCAAGGTCACCAGTGGCCGCTGAACCATCCACCGCGAAGGCCCGCCAGAAACCCCGCGCGGCCTTCCCGTGCCGTGGCGCGACATGCGCCCGGCATGCCTGAAACAAGAGTTGAATATGCCGTTGCCCACTTGCCGCCAAGCCCCCCTGCATCAGCTGTCGATCGAGGCGCTGCTGCAAGGCTTTGCCCGTTTGCAGTTCACCCCGGTGGACCTGCTGCAGGCCGTCCTGGCACAGATCGAGCGCCACGAGCCGCAGCTCAACGCCCTGTGTGAACGCCAGGATCAGGCCGCGCTGCTGGCGGCCCAGGCCTCCACCGCGCGCTGGGCCGCCGGGCAGCCGTTGGGCCGGCTCGACGGCATTGCGCTGCTGGTCAAGGACAACCACGACATTCGCGGCTGGCGCACCCGCAACGGCTCCAGGGCCCTGGCCGAGCGTCCGGCGCTGTCCCACGATTCCGCCCTGGTGGCGCGCCTGCGCCAGGCCGGGGCGATCTTCATCGCCAAGACCACCCTGCCCGAGCTGGGCAGCACGCCGCTGACCGACAGCCCGCTGACCGGGGTCACCCGCAATCCGTGGAACCTGGCCCTGCATGCCGGTGGCAGCAGTGGCGGCAGCACCGCGGGGGTCGCCGCCGGTTATGCCCCGGCGGCCACCGGCAACGATGCCGCCGGATCGATCCGTACCCCGTCGAGCTTCTGCGGGGTCATCGGCTTCAAGCCCAGCCACGGGCTGGTGTCCGCCTGCCCGAGCATCGACCCCGGCGGCATGGTGGCCGAAGGACCGATTGCCCGCCATGTGCGCGACATTGCCTTGCTGATGGAACTCATGAGCCAGCCTGAGCCCGGCGAACCCTTTGCCTGGCCCCATGGACCGCAGGATTTTCTCGAACACATAGAGGACGGCGTCAACGGCCTGCGTATCGCCTTCAGCGCCGACCTGGGCTACGCCGCCCATGTCGACCCGCAGATCGCCGCGGCCTGCCTGAACGCCGCCCAACTGCTGCAGGCAGCCGGCGCCAGCCTGACCCTGGCCTCGCCGGACATCGGCAACCCGGCGCCGAACTACCTGCGGGCCTGGCCGGTGGAAGTGGCGTGCGCCGTGACCCAGGAAATACCCGTTGAACATCGCCATCGGATCGGCGACTTCCTGCAGCAGTCACAGGTCCGGGCACGCCAGCTCAACGCCCTGGATTACGCCTGCGCGGTGCAGGAACGGCACCAGGTGGCTCAGCAGCTGCATGGGTTTCTTGGTGAATATGACCTGCTGCTGACCCCCACCGCGGTGGTCGAACCGTTCGCCGTGGACCGGCAGATGCCGCCGGACTGGCCGGAGCAGATCAGCGCGATGTGGCAGCCGACCACCTTTCCCTTCAATTTCAGCCGCCAGCCGGCACTGAGCATGCCTTGCGGCCTGAGCGCCGCCGGCCTGCCCATAGGCCTGCAGATCGTCGCCCGCTTCGGCAGTGACGCTCTGGTCCTGCGGGCCGCCCGAACCCTGGAAAAACTGCTGCCTGCGGGGCTGTTCAGCCAGCCCGCCGGCCTGCTCGACGCCCCCGGGCACGCATTGCACTGAACAACCCGCTGACGCAGCAACAGCGCGTCGCTTTACGGACAAGGAGGTGGACCATGGATTCTTCTAGCAGTTGGTATCAAGACACCCAATACGAACATGACATCTACGTGATGATCATCCGCGAGCCCAGCTCGCCGAGCCTGTACGCCCACCAGTCCGGCCCCAGCTTCAGCTACGTGGGACGCCTCACCGGCCATGGCCAGCACCCGTGCTTTTCCGTGCACTTTGCCTGCCCGCCCTACGGCAACGACTACACCAGCACCGAAGCCGCGCTGCAGGCCGGCCTGGCCCATGGCCGCGCGCTGATCGAGCATTGGCGCACCCGGGGCAGCAAGCCGCCGGCGCGCAGCGCCGAAGTGGCCCTTTCCAGCTACAACAACTGAGCGCCTTCAAAAGGGCTGGCCGAGCAACGCCGGCCTGTCAGTCCGCCGCCAGTGAGCTCAGGTAGAGCAAGGCCTGGCGGTACTTTTCCAGGCGCCGCAGGTCTTCGGCGCCCGGCTCGGGAATCCGCGACAGGTCGCTGTTATCCGCCAGGTCCGCACGCTTGACCCGACGCGCCAGGGGATTGGCCGCCGCGCGCCGGATGAAGGCCGGGTAATCCTCGCCCTCGACCTTGGTCAAGGCCGACAGCGCCGCCAGCACAGGCGCGGAAAAACCTTCGGCGCGCAGTTGCTCCAGGGTCACCGCGCTGTCTTCCAGCACATCGTGCAGCACCGCGACAATCCGCTCCTCGGGCTGCTCCACGCCCAGCATCACCCGCAGCGGGTGCAGGATGTAGGGCGCACCGCCCTTGTCGACCTGCCCGGCGTGGGCCTGGGCGGCGATGGTGATCGCCCGTTCCAGGCTGCTCATGAGCCGGCCCTGTGGCAGGGAGCATTGACAAAGAACTGGGGCATGGCGGACCTCGAACGAAAAAAATGGGCTGCGACAGGATACTCCTCATACCGGGCCATGACCGATGATCGCCGGCCAGCGCGCGACTGCAGCAGACATTGATATCGATCAAGCGCCCGGATCGCCGCCGGGATAAAGCTTGGGGCAATTGCTTGCCCTTTGCCTTTCCGGAGACTTGACCATGTCCAGCACTGCTCTCGATATCCTCGCCCAACCACCCTTCCCGGCCCAGCAAGGCCAATACTGGATCGACGCCCTGAGCGACGGCAGCCACGTGCTGATCCGCCCGCTGCGCCCCCAGGACCGGGATCGGGAAAAGGCCTTTATCGAAAACCTCTCCCCCGTCACCCGCCACCAGCGCTTTCTCGGCGAGGTCAAGGAAGTCGGCGATCAGTTGCTGGATCAGCTGATGGACGTCGGCACCCCGCAACGGGTGGCCTACGTGGCCCTGGTCCACGACAACGGCGAACTGCGGGAAGTCGGCATCAGCCGCTACGCCCAGGTCGACGACCAGCCCTGGCGCTGCGAATTTGCCGTGACCATCGCCGATCAATGGCAGGGCAAGGGCCTCGGCGCGCTGCTGATGCAGCACCTGATCGATGAAGCCCGCGCCAACGGTTTCCAGCAACTGTATTCGGTGGACTCGGCCACCAACTACAGCATGCGCCGCCTGGCCAAACAGCTGGGCATGCGCAGCAGCATCGACCCCGACGACGCGACCCAGGTGATCCACAGCCTGGCCCTGTAACCGCCCGCGCGCCGCGCCTCGGCTTGAGGCGCGGTGCACGGCAGCCAACACTTCAAGATGCAAAGACCATCGCACAGCGCCGTCAACCCATGCGGATCTCGGTCACCCACGGGGTATCAGGCCTGTTGTTCAATACAGGCTCAGATTACGCAACTGGCCAGTATTGACATCAACGTGGGCCAGCCTGCCGCGTTGATCGAACAGCAACCAGTCAGGCCCCAGGCAACGCACACCCACTGCACAGGACTCGGGCCAGATCAGACTCGCCGCCAACTGTGCCCGAGGACGGTGAATGAAGTGCCACATCTGCTCACCCGATGCAGTGAAGTAGCCAGCGACTAGCCATTGTTCACTGAGCTGCGCTCGCGGTGACTGGTAGAGGTCGTCCCCCAGGCCAGGCAAGCGCCAGCCCTGTCGATTGTTGGCCAACTCCAGAATCAGCACCGGTTCGGCTGTCTCAGGGGCCTTTACCCAGACACTGAAAACCTCTCCGTCGACACTCAAGTGGCGTCTGGGCGTCGAGCCGTCGACATTCTGTGCAACCACCTGCAAGCGGTCGCGCGCGCGCAAACGTCGCTCCGGCAACAGGTAATGCCAGCATTCGCTGTCGCCTGATTCGCTGCCGACCCACCACCATTCATTCTGCGCGTCAGCCTGCAGTTGCAGGACTTGGCCCGGTACATCACCAACATGCCAGAGGGTCCTGAAGCCATGGTCCACATCCACCACCCGCACCTCTTGTTCCAGGCCAATGGTCCAGGCAACGCCATCGAACTCGCGGGCAAACTGCTGCAGCACCAGCGTTCCCAGGTCGGTGGCCTGACGCTGCACCAGATCCAGCTTGCTGATGCGCCAGACCTTGTCGCGCCGGGCCAGCACCAGCGCTACCTGCCGCCCATGTGCCAGGACAATCTGCCAGGCTGGCTGTGCAAAATTGAACAGCACCCGCCCTTGCGCATCGACCACCGCCGCGCCGGCCTCCCCGAGCGCCAGCAGATAACGCCCGTCGTCCAGGGGCACGGCATCGAGGATCGGACGCGCGCCGGCATCGCCCGCACGCCACTCAAGCGGCTCACTGCGCTCGGCCAGGGCCACAGGCCGGTGGCGCGGCAACAGCCTGGCGGGCAGGTCCTGCTGTAACAGCTTGTTCTGACTCAGTTTGACCAGCGACAACAACTGGGCCGTCTGCATCTGCCCCACGCCTTGAGCGGCGTCGGCCAGCAGCGCGTGCACCAGGGCGTTTGCCAGCCAGGCCAGCGGCTTGCTCTGCGACTTGTGCTGCAACAACGCCTCGGCCAGCCCCGCACGTTCGGCGCTGCGCTGCGGTTCGTCACGCAGTTGCGTCAGATAGTCGGCATAGGCATCCAGGGTGTCCGGCAGCAGGATGGCACGCTTGACCAGGGCTGCCGCCGCCAGTCGTCCTCCAGCGGCTTCGGCGGCGAGCAGCCATTGAGCTGCCCGCTCACGCTCGGCAGGCAGGCTCCAGATCACATCCACGGCCTGCAGCCACAAACCTTGACGCGTCAGGTGATAGGCCCATTCCAGGCGCAACTGCTCGGCCTGTTCTGGCCAGCGCTCTTGCAGCAGCACCACCGCATCGGCGAACGCGTCGTCACGCCGCGCGACATGCAGGGCTTGCTGCCAATCACCGGCCAGGCACAACAAGCGCACGATCACCGACGCCGGAGAGTCCCAGGCCAGGGCCAGGCCGGCCGCCTGTTCGAAGCGCCCATGACGCTCCAGGTAGTCCAGGGCTTCCTGATGGGCGTTGAGCAGTTCGGCGAGGACAAACACGGCCTCCTCGATACGCCCCTCACGGTCCAACCGGTTGAAGGTCTGGCGATAGACCTGGCGCAGGTGCTCGCGAATCTCATCATTGAGCGCCAGGTTGCGCGATACCGATTCCCCGCGGTTCAGGTCAAGGTCCTTGCGTGGTTGCGGGGTGGCAAAAGAAGGATCGCTCGGCATGCCATCCTTCATCAGCGGTATCGCGTGGCGCAGGGCCTGGTCTAACTGGCCACGCTCGAACATGTCGAGCATGCGCTGCAGATAGGCCGCCTGGCGCCGACCATACAGGTCTTGCCAGACCACTCCCTGAGCCAGACGCTGCAGCCACTTGCGCCAGGCTGACGGCTTGAAGCGCCGTGCCTGGGCCCGGGGCTTGATCGCTGGCGCCTGCTGCCAGGCCGACTCCGCCGCCCAGGCCCCGCCCTCGGCGCTATTACCCGGCGTCCCCCCCTGGTCCTGGCCAAGGACTTGAGCAGTATGCTTGGACGCCGAGTGCTCGGAGCCCTTGCCGCTCACGCCGGGCTGAACCCGTAACTGGTGGCCCAGCCATGCCAGAAACAGGGTAAACAGCACGGCACTGAGCAGTATCGATGCAATCCACAGCAGCAGATCCTCGGGCCCGGCTTGCGCGTCGATCTGCCGGGGCTTGAGCAGGCTGTGGCCCAGGTTGAAAAACAGCATCAGGCCCAACAACGCCAGGCCACCATGCAGCAGCCAGCGCTGCTTGCCCGGCGCCGCCAAGGCTTCGACTGCCTGCCCCATGGAGAACTTGCGTGCCTTGCCGGTCGTCGATTGACGCGGCTGCCGCTCGGCCAAAGCCCGCATGACCACCTCACGCTCCGGATCCGGCGCGGCCACACAGTTACCCAGGATCTGACGGATGTCGCTCTGTAGCGGCTCTGGCTCAGGGAGCTGGGACGGTAAGCTCATCTGGCAGTCGAAGGTATCGAGCAACGGGTAGTCGCCAAGCTCAAGCCAGCTTCCAGGCGCCAGCAAACGGGAAGATGCCAATTGCAGGGCCTGCACCTGACCACCACGGACCAACCAGAGATCGGCCTGTGGCAAGGCCTGGCGCTCTTGCGAGTCCAACGCTGCCGAGCACAAGACCGGCCCGAGACGTATCAACGGCCAACCCTCAAGTTGCTCACACACCCGCCACAGAGGCTGGGCGAACGACAATAGGTCACCGTCGGCAAAACGCCGGGCGCTGGCGCCGGGTTGCCATTGCTCAAGGATCATTCGCTGGCGCTGCGCTTCACTGAAGCGCTCATGGGCAAACCACAGAGCCGCCACCGGCTGCCTGCCCTGCAACAACGGACGACGGATCACCCAGGCGGTCGACTCAGGCATGGGATAGCTCCTCGCTGGGTTTCAGGTTGCAGTGGATCTGCAGGCGCATCCGCTCCTGCGCCAGGGAATAGACCAGCAGCTCGCGCGTTCCGGTGAGCACTGCAATCAATCCGCTGATGGAACAGAAGCTGCTCTTGACGACTTCATCGCTGCAACTGAACAAGACCCGCTGCTCACCCGAGTGGTACAGCGCAACGGTGCGTCTATCGGGTCCCAGTAGAACCAGTGAGTTGCCCTCGCGCACGGGGTCATGCCACAGGCCGAAGCCGCGCCAACCCGGTGCCAGGCGCAGTTCCTGACTGCCGCTGCGCGTCAGCAGTTGCCAGCGCTCGCCCGCGGCGCCCGGTGTCAGCAAAGCGCAGGCACCGAAGTCCTTTTGCCAATGCCCTCCGGCCGCCACCAGTATCTGGGTAACCCCGGCGGCCGCCCCTAGACGGTAGGTCTGGCGAATTTCGCCTCCTGCACAAGCGGTGCGTGCCAGTAATTGCCCGGCCTCTTCACGCACATACACCAGGGTCTGGGAATCGACCTTGGACAGGCCCAGAACATGGTCTGCCAGCAGCAGGCAAGTGCCGGGGGGCTCATCGGGGGAGGCATGACGCAGCACTGACCAGCGGGCCAGCCGCCCCTGACTGTCGAGAACGAAATAGCGCCCATGATTTTCATCGCGCAGCCAGGCGCAGGCCAGCAGCGTCGCGGTGCCCGACGGCAGCTTGAGCACCTCTGGACCGGGACACAAGACATCTGGAAGGCCGCCTACGTTCCAGAACGACAGCCGATCGTCATAGCGGAGCAAAGCCCCCGCCTTGCGCCCCACGAAGCTCATGGCCAAGGGCCGGCCGCTGGATTTCCAGAGTTGTTGATGAATCGTCGGAGGCCGCTTGTGCGCCGCACTCGGCAACCTGAGGATCAGAGAACCGGGCTGGTCCAGCAGCACCATGGCAATGTGGGTTCCGGCATCGGAGATGACCGGCGCCAGCGTCAGCAGCACCCGTGGAGCAGCAATCGCAGAGCGCCCTTCTACAGCCGCAGGCGCCTGGAACTCGCCCTTGAGCATGCGCAGGCCGACATTGACCGGGGGGATTGGCAAGCACGTCCGGGCCCGCCTGGCGCCGCTGATCTCAACCTCCAGGGAGCCACCGTCGAGGCTTTGCTGCACCTGCACCTGATAGCGACCGGCCAGGCCCATGTCGTCGATGGGCAGGCGCTGCCCGATCGCCCAGCATTCAGCCCAAGGTTCGGACTGCGCGCTCAGCCATTCGCTCCAGCGCTGCCCATGCTCCGGCTCCACGCACTGGAAGGTCCGTTGCCCCAGCAGGTGCCGCAACTGCACCGCCGTCTCCAGTTCGTACAGCTGGTTGTCGGCATCCTGCAGGACGCCCCAGCGAAACGCAGCGCCCGCCGCACGCGCACGCTGCGCCAGAATGATCATCAGCGCCAGGTGAACCAGCCTTGGCGCGCCTAGCTGCAAGGGCCCGGCATCAAACAGCGCAATCAGCGTGCCGCTGGCCTGATGGGTCCGGTATTGGGGCGCAACGAACAGATGCTCCGCGCTGACAGCACGCCGCAGAAATTCCTCCGGCAGTTCCTCGGCCAGCAGCCATTCGCTGGCAAGCAAACGCTCATAGGAGCCTCGTTGGTGCAGATCACCCAGGCCATCGGGCTCCGGATCACCGCCCTGCAGTCGCCCGCTGAGCGGCCCCAGCAACGGATGCAGGCGCCGCAGACAATCGCCCAGCACGGTTTGCAACTCGAGATCGAGCCAATGCAGCCAATCGCTCCAGGGTTGAAGGCTTTGCGGTAACTGCATATCAGCTCTGCGCCCAGTAGTGGGCAATACGTGCCAAATGCTCCTCGGTGACCGGCAATTGCCGATCCAGAGGAATCACTGCGGCGGGCTCTGGCCACAACAACAAGAGGGAACGCGCCTCTTTGTCGAGCAGTGCCTGCGCCAGCAGTTCGATGGCGACCTCAGGTTCATAACGGGTCGGCAGCCATAACGCGGGAGCCTGTTTATGACTGGCGGCATACTGGACGCCTTCGACCCAGGGCAAGTCGGATTCAGCCCCCAGCACCACCAGCACCCGAGCATTGGCGGTGGCCTGCAAACGCCCGGCCTGCGCGCCAGGCAACTGCCGCAAGCGCTGATGCAAACGCCGGGCGACCGCATCCCAGGCGACCGCCGCTCTCGGCGGCTGCGCCACGGCTCGTTCGCGCCAGGCCCAGGTCAACGCCGGTACGCCACTCATGGCAGCACAGCCAGCAGGCCCACTAGTTGTGCACGCACGATTTGCAGCGAATCCGGGAGGTTCTGTGGGTCGAAGTTGGCGTCGATCTCGCGCAGCATGCTCTCTACGGACGGGCCATCGAGTTCCGTTCGCTGCAACAGTTCCCGGGCGCTTTCCAGCAAGCGGTGGAGCCGGGACAGCGGTTGCAGAGTGGCCTCCTCGACCGCGCCGAACAGGTGGCTGTTGCCTGACTTCGCCAGCAGCTCACGCAACACCTCGCGCCCCCGCAGTTGGCTGTCCTGAGTGGGCAGTGCATAAATCAGTGGCCACAGATCCGCCTCTGTGGCCTGCTCCCTGCCGCACAACAGGGTGGCAGCAGCGATCAGCCGCTGGGACTTGACGATGCGTCGATCGGAAAGGGTGATTCCCGCCTCGCGCAAGCACCTGATCGCATGGGCCAACACGGGCCGCACGCCCTCCAGATCGACATCCTTCAAAGCGCGATTGAGGCCCTCGAGCTGACTCAAGTCGAGCATCTGCGCCACGGCCTGGCGCTCCACCTGCCAGCCACCGCTGAGCAGGGCTTCGAGTTGATTGTCTGGCACCGCATCGACAAACAGGTGCAGCAGGAATCGATCCCCGAATGCAGCCAGGGCCGGGTCTTCCGGCAAAGCGTTGGCGGCGCCGACACACACCCGCAAAGGGCATTGGATCTGAGTGTGGCCACGTCTGAAGCGACGCTCGTTGAGCACCCCGAGCAAGGTATTGAGGATGGCCGTGGAGCCTAGAAAGACCTCATCGAGAAAGACGATATCGGCTTCTGGAAGCATGCCGCTGACATCGGTTTCCACCGTTCCTTCGCGCAGTTTCTTCAGGTCGACCGTACCAAACAGCTCCGAAGGCTCGGTAAAACGCCCTAGCAGGTATTCGAAGTAGCGCCCGCCCATGGACTGGGCCACGCGACGCACCACCGCACTTTTTGCGGTACCCGGTGGCCCGATCACCAGCAAGTGTTCTTGAGCCACAGCAGCCAGGACAATCAGTTCCGCCAATTGCTCGCGACCGACCAACCCCTGGGTAGCGACGCGAACCACACTACGGATCTGTGCAGCGGCACTGTGCAATGAGGTGGTCATCTTCGTCATCCCTGAATAAAAGCCGAGGATTCTGCCTGAGTCCCTTGATCGAGCAAAGACTCGCAGCGGCAGTCGGGCCCTTAACACTCTTTGACAGTTTCCCGACAAAGCTGTCAAAGACTACCCAAACGCCCTTGCCTAGCATCCGCCCATCGAATGTCCGGTCGGTTGCTGTATGTCTCCCAAACTTCTTCACCTGCCATTGCTCGGCATGCTCCTGGGCAGCCTGGGCTGCAATGGCCAACCCCCTGCGCCGCCGACTATCGGTCGCGGCGACTACGCCAGCATCATCGGCTACCTCAAGCAGCACATCCCCCGGGAAATGGCCGAGCATCGGGTGCCGGGGCTGTCCATCGCCCTGGTGGACGGCCAGGAGCTGATCTGGGCCCGGGGTTTCGGTTTTGCCGACCGGGACCGCGGCCTGCAAGTGACCGAGAACACCGCGTTTCGGGCCGGGGCCCTGTCGCAGTTGCTGACCGCCACCGCTGTCATGCAACTGGTGGAACAGGGACGCCTGCAGCTGGACGCGCCGCTGCAGGACAGCCTGCGGGAGTTCTACGTCCGCTCGCGCTTTCACCAGGACCAGAACGCCGCCGACCAGGCGGTGACCCTGCGCCGCCTGCTCAGCCACCAGGCCGGCCTGCCCACCGAATACCTGCGCGACCGCTACACCACCCAGGCGTTGGGCGAGCTGCCGGGCAAGGTCAGCGGGATCTGGCTGAACAACTGCCCAGGCACCCAGACCGCCTACTCCAACCTGGGCTATGCCCTGCTGGGCGCGGCGATCGAGCGCAGCAGCGGTCTGGACTTCGAGCGCCAGTTGCAGAAAAGCCTGCTGCGCCCGTTGGGCATGAGCCAGTCGAGCTTCCTCGGCACCAGCCTGGCCCAGCCCTACCGCGCCCGGGGCTATACCGACGGGCTCGGCAGCGCCGACGAACCGCTGCGCGACCTGTCCGCCACCGGCCTGTGGAGCAGCCCGCGGGACCTGAGCCGCTTTGTGCGGATGCTGTTCGCCCAGGGCCACTACAAGGACCGCCAGGTGCTGTCCCCGGCCTCGATCAAGGAAATGGTGCGGGCGCAGAACAACGGCAACCCGCTGGATTTCGATTGCCAGGTGGGCCTGGGCTGGTACCTCTCGCCCTGCGGCGAGGAATGGGTTCGTCCGGGGATCCGGACCTGGCAGCACAGCGCGGTGGGCAGCGACTTCCAGGCCCGGATCAGTGTGCTGCCGGAGCAGCAGCTGGCAGTGATCGTGATGAGCAATTCAGGCTCCGGCGAGGCCGTGGCCAGGCCGCTGGTGACCAAGGTGCTGCGCATGCTGCTGCAGGCCCACGGTGCCCCCGGGAGCCAGAAGCGCGACAGCGCCCAGCCTCAGGAGCAGGTCAGCGCGCGGCGGCGGGTACCGGAAGCCGCCGACCGCCAGCACCTGGCGGGTTTCTACGCCACCACCTGGGGCGTATTGCGCATTCGCGACCAGGGCCAGCGCCTGTTCGGCGAGCTGGCCGGCAAGCGTTTCGAACTGCTGCGCGACGAACAAGGCTGGCTGCGGGCCCAGAAGAAATTCCTCGGCGTGTGGCTGCAGGACCTGGGTGACCTCGGCCAGGTGCAGCTGGACCTGTTGAACGTCCAGGGGCGCCGGGTGTTCACCGCAAGGCGTCACGGCCAGCTGCTGGCCATGGGCGAACGCGTCGATCCGGTTCCCCTGCCCGACAACTGGCTGTCCACGGTAGGCACCTACCAGGCCCTCAACGAGGACGCGGCCAACACCGGCATCAGCGATATCAGCATCGCCCTGGAGGACGGTTTCCTGATGATCCGCAGCCTGCAACAGGGCCGCGTGACCACCGACTACATCCTCGCCCCGATGGACAACGCCCACGCCGTCATTGCCGGCCAGGGCCCGGGCCTGGGCGATACGGTGCGCCGCCAGATCAATGGCATCAGCGTCCTGGGCTACTCATTCAAACGCTCCTACACCCACCAATACCTGAGGTTCTAAAGCCCTATGAAAACCCTGAAACGCACCACTTCCGTCACCCTCCTGGCAAGCACCCTGGGTTTGCTCGGGGCGTCCCCGGCCTTGCACGCCGAGGACTGGACATTCAGCGTGCGCGGTGGTGCCGCCAGCATGCCGCGCTACAGCGGCAGCGACGAACGCAGCGTGACGCCGATTCTCGGCGCCGAGATCGTCAGCCCCTACGGCTTTTTTCTCAACACCGAACAAGGTCTGGGCTGGGGCAACGAATGGGGCGGCCTGTCCTTCAGCACCTGGGTCGGCGCCAGTGACGAGCGACGCGACAAGAACCACCTGGGCCAGGGCTCCAAGCGCCTCAAGGGCATGGGCGAAATCAAGTCCCGGGCCCAGTTCGGCGCACACCTGGGCTACGACCTGGGGCCGTTCGAACTGGGGGCCACCGTGACCCACGCGCAGAAGAAGAATGACAATCGCGACACCGGCTCGGCCTACAGCCTGCTGCAACTGAGCATCGCCAGCACCCTGTACGAGGGCCGCCTGGGCAGCCTCGACGCCAGCCTCAGCAGCCTGTTCGGCAACGCCGACTACATGCAGACCTGGTATGGCGTGAGCAACACCCAGGCGGCCAATAGCCGCTTCAGCGCCTACCGCGCCAAAGGCGGCCTGGTGAGCAGCGGCGGCGACCTGACCTGGAGCCTGCCGCTCAATGAACAGACCAAGCTCTCGACCCAGCTGTCGATGCAGTACCTGAGCAAGGAAGCCGGCAACAGCCCGATCGTCGACCGGCGCCTGCAGACAGTGCTGGGCACCCAGATCGAATACAGCTTTTGAGCTTCAAGCGGCAAGCTTCAAGCTGCAAGCGGTGGCGTTTGGCTTGCCGCTTGTAGCTTGCCGCTCGCAGCTTGTAGCTTGCCGCTGCCTTCAATCCACATGCGCCCAGGTCATGCGGAACGAAGCGCCGCCCCATTCCGAATCCAGCACTTCGACCTGGCCGCCGTGCCACTGGCAGACCCGACGCACCAGCGCCAGGCCCAGGCCGAAGCCGCCGGTGCGCCGGTCACGACTGGCATCGAGGCGGGAAAACGCCTCGAAGATCTTCTCCCGCCCATCCACCGGCACGCCGGGCCCGTCATCGTTGACTCGCACTTCGTAGCCGTGCTCCAGACGCACCAGGGACACCTCCACCCGGCGCTCGGCGTAGCGGATGGCATTGCGCAGCAAGTTGATCACCGCCCGGGCCATGAAGCGCGGCTCGATGCGCACGTAGTCCACCTGGCAGCAGCGGATCAGCAACTGCACCCCGGCCGCCTCGGCCTCCAGGGCCACGCTGCCGACCACGCTGTCGAGCCAGTTCTGGGCCTGGATGTCTTCACGGCTGATGGTGGCCGCGCCGTGTTCCAGGCTGGCGTAGGTCAGCAGCTCGGAAACCATTTCCTCCAGTTCGCCAAGGTCGGCGTACATGTCGGCGATCAGTTCGCGGTTTTCCTCAGGGTCGGGCTGTTGCTGCAACTGGTCCAGCTCGAAGGACAAGCGGGCAATGGGTGTACGCAACTCGTGGGACACCGCATTGGTCAACTCGCGCTGATTGGCGATCAGGCCCTCGATGCGCGCCGCCATGCGGTTGAAGTGCTGGGCCAGGTCGCGGATGTTCGAACGCCGTGACAGGTGCAGGCGGGTGCCCAGGTCATTGCCGCCGAAACGCTCGGCGGCCAGGCGCAGGCGCTCCAGGTCACGCCAGTGCGGACGCACCCAAAAGTACAGGACGATGGCCAGCAGTACGCCGAGCAAGGCGTAGGCGGCGATGTTGTAGAGCAGGGTCAGCGGCGGGTCTTCCGGCAGCTTGATGCTCAACAGCTGGGAGCCGCCGTCGATGCTGGAGATGAATTCGTTGAAATCATCGCGGACCACCAGCTGGTTGGAGCTCAGCAGCGCCCGCTCGCGCTCATCGAGGCCCAGATCGCCGGCCTGCACCAGCTTGAGCGCCAGCCCGTAATGGGGCTTGAGCTGCTCCAGCTGGCGCTTGCGCCCGGCTTCGTCGAAAGGCCGCAACTGCTCGCTCAGGCTATAGGCCGGCCCGCGCACCGCTTCCCGGTTGTAGGCCTCGATCAGGTCCACGGCCAGGTAGTTGAGGAAAATGTGCTGCACCGCGGTCATGGCTCCGGCATAGCCCAACGCCAGGAATATGTAGAGCCCGAGAAACAGACGCAGCATTCACACCTCCCAGGCGAACGGATTGAACAGGTAGCCCTTGCCCCATACGGTCTTGATGCACACCGGCTCGCGGGGATTGTCCTTGAGCTTGCCGCGCAGTTTGCTGATGTAGACGTCGACGCTGCGGTTCAGACCGTCGAACTCGATGCCGCGCATGCGGTTGAGAATGTCGTCCCGGGACAGGGTCTTGCCCGCCGCGCTGGCCAGCAGCCACAGCAGCTCGAACTCCATGGTGGTCAGTTCGATCGGCTCGCCGGACAGGCGCACCTCGCGGCTGCTGCGGTCGATGCTCAGCACGCCGAACTCCAGGGCCCCGCGCGCAGCGCTCGACTCCGGCACCTGGCGCCGCTGCAGGGCCCGCAGGCGCGCCAGCAGCACCGCCGGCTTGATGGGCTTGATCACGTAATCGTCGGCGCCGGACTCCAGGCCGAGGATGTGGTCCAGATCGTCTTCCTTGGCAGTGAGGATGACGATCGGGGTATCGGCCACGGCGCGGATCTCCCGGCACACGTGCAGGCCGCTCTGGCCCGGCAACATCAGGTCGAGCACCACCAGTTTCGGTTTGAATTCGAGATACGCCGCCAGGGCCACGTCGCCCCGGTGCACCGCCAACACTTCAAAGCCATGCTGGGACAGGAAATTGGCGATCAGCCCGGCGAGCTTCTCGTCATCTTCCACCAGCAGGACCTTGCCAAGCCCCAGGTTATCCATACCTACCCGTTCGCGAACACAGAGTTTTGAGTGCGCGCAGTATAGAGGGGCCAAGGTTAAAAAAAGGCTAAGGCTGCGGCAAAACCGCGGGCTTATAGCGGTTTTGCGCAAAGTTTCATTCTTTTAAGAGTTTTTAACAATTTGCCCCTGCTTTTACACAAGGGCAGTGCCTTACCAGGCCGGCACGCCACTGTGGAAGCGGAACTCCGGGTCCGGGGATTCGATCAGCTCCTGCTCGGCGGCCCGCACCTTGTCGATCACCTGGGCGATGTCCTTGGCGTCGCCGTACTGGTAGGCCAGCTTCAGGTAGCCCTGGTAGTGCCGGGCCTCGCTCTTGAGCAGGCCGAAGTAGAACTTGCCCAGTTCTTCGTCCAGGTGCGGCACCAGGGCTTCGAAACGCTCGCAACTGCGGGCTTCGATGAAGGCACCGACCACCAGGGTGTCCACCAGCTTCACCGGCTCGTGGCTGCGCACCACCTTGCGCAGGCCCGAGGCATAGCGCCCGGCGTGCAACTGGCGCAGTTCGACCTTGCGTCTTTTCATCAGGCGCATGACCTGTTCGTGGTGCACCAGCTCTTCCCGGGCCAGGCGCGACATCATGTTGATCAGGTCGACATGGGAGTGGTACTTGGCGATCAGGCTCAGGGCGGTGCTGGCGGCCTTGAACTCGCAGTTCTTGTGGTCGATCAGCAGGGTTTCCTGATCGGCCAGGGCCGCCTGGACCCAGGCGTCGGGGGTCCGACAGCCGAGGAAGTCATGAATTTCCGGAAAGTTCATCGGCGCATTTCCGAGCAATCCGCCACAGCAAGGCGAGCAATGGCGGCACTATCAGTGATCGATAACATGAGGCTCACGAGACAAATAAGGCTTCACAGCGAAAGGCTGGCGATTATACCGGCCACGTCGCAGACCACCAGCGGCCGCGCTTGATATGCATCAACATGCGGCGCGGGCGCCAGCAACTATAGTTGTGCACGCTGGGCCTGTTCCCGTTGGGTGGCGAGCCGCGTCGCTGGGCCAAACGGGAACAGACCCTAGCCGTTCATCCCTTTCCTGGAGACCCGATCATGCAAAGTATCCGCAGCATCCTGGTGGTCATCGATCCCACGCCTGGCGAAAGTCTCGCCCTCAAGCGCGCCAAGCTGATTGCCGGGGTCACCCAGGCCCATCTGCACCTGCTGGTCTGCGACAGGAAGCACGAGCATTCGGCGCTGCTCAGCGTGCTCAAGAGCAGCCTGAGCAGCGAAGGCTACAGCGTCACCACCGAACAGGCGTGGAACGAGAGCCTGCATGAAACCATCATCGACGTGCAGCAGGCCGAAGGCTGCGGCCTGGTGATCAAGCAGCACGTCCATGAAAACCCGCTGAAGAAGGTCCTGCTGACCCCGGCGGACTGGAAGCTGCTGCGCTACTGCCCGACCCCGGTGCTGCTGGTCAAGACCGCCAACCCCTGGGCCGGTGGCGTGGTCATGGCGGCCATCGACGTTGGCAACATGGACGGCGAGCACCGCACGCTGCATGCCAGCATCGTCGACCATGGCTTCGACATCGCCAGCCTGGCCAAGGCCCAGTTGCACGTGATCAGCGCCCACCCGTCACCGATGCTCTCGGCCGCCGATCCGGTGTTCCAGCTCAAGGAAACCATCGAGAAGCGCTATCGCGAGGAGTGCAAGGCGTTCCAGGCCGAGTTCGATATCGACGACAACCACCTGCACATCGAAGAAGGCCCGGCGGATGTGCTGATTCCCCACATGGCCCACAAGCTGGGGGCCGTGCTGACCATCATCGGCACAGTGGCCCGAACCGGACTGTCGGGGGCCTTGATCGGCAACACCGCCGAGGTGGTGCTCGATTCCCTGGACAGCGACGTGCTGGTGCTCAAGCCGGCGGACATCATGGATCACCTGGAAGAACTGGCGGCCAAGGCCTGAGCCCCTTTTAGGCAACGCCATCCCGCAACCTGCGCCGTCCATGACGGCGCTTTCGCTGGCAAGCCAGCTCCTACAACAACCCGATCGACTTCAACCCGTAGGAGCCGGCTTGCCGGCGAAGAGACCCTTGAGCCTTACACCGCCCTGACGGCCGCCTTCGCTGGCAAGCCAGCTCCTACAGCGGTATTTGCGTGAGAACCCTTGGTGTTGGGGCCGGCTTGCCGGCGAATGGCTCAGCCCAGGGCGTCCTTGAGAAAACCGGGGGCGATGTAGCGCTGGTAATGGGCTTCCGACAGCAGGAAGAACTCCCGATCAATGGCGTCGCGCAACTCCGGCAGCGCCCAATCGCGGAACTCCGGCAACAGCACCATCCCGTAGGCGTCGAGCTGGTTGATCACCCGCGCGCCCCGGGCAATCAGTTGGTAGGCCCAGCAGTATTCGGACTGGTGCGGCACGAAACGGATCTTGCGCTGCTCCAGTTGCCCGCGCAGGCGCGCCGGGTCGAAGACTTCCAGCTTGGCCGCCATCACCTGCACCAGCAGTTGCTCAAGACGCAACCAGACCGCGCGCTTTTCCTCTTCGTTGTAACCATTCCAGTTGATCACTTCGTGATGGAAACGCTTGCAGCCACGGCACACCAGATCTCCGTAGACAGTGGAGCAGAGGCCGACGCAGGGGGTCTTGATGGTCTGATTGGGCATAGAGAAACAACACACGCAAAGGCAAAACAGTCGGCAATGTTAGCCCTTTGTCTAAGATTGATCACCCCTCAAACTTCAATCCGGCAACTTACGTTGAGACTTTTTTTGCCGTAGAATCAGCCAGCCTTTTTAGGCGCCAATGTCCGTTTGAAGCTGTTTTCAAAGCGTCACGAGCACAGTCGTTCCTTCAGAGCGGTGTTGGCGAGGGATTTTTCCAGCGGGGAAAAATCCAGCGCCAACCCTCATCAGCTCCCCGTTCTGCAGGCGTAAAACTTTGAAAGCAGCTTCTGTAAGGAATTGTCGGTAATTCTGGCTAAGTGGCGCACAACGCCACGCAGCGCATGAGTACGGCAATTTCGGGATGAGCGTCCCGGACACCCATTTGGGACCACTGATGAGGGTAATACTGTGCTTGAAGCCTACCGCAAACATATCGAAGAGCGCGCAGCACTGGGTATCGTTCCCCAGCCGCTAAACGCCGAACAAACTGCAGGCCTGGTCGAGCTGCTGAAGAATCCCCCGGCTGGCGAAGAAGCCTTCCTCGTTGACCTGATCACCAACCGCGTTCCACCAGGAGTGGACGAAGCCGCCTACGTCAAGGCCGGTTTCCTCTCCGCCGTCGCCAAGGGCGAAGCCACTTCGCCGCTGATCGACAAGAAGCGTGCCGTCGAGCTGCTGGGCACCATGCAGGGCGGCTACAACATCGCCACCATGGTCGAGCTGCTGGACAACGCCGAACTGGCCAGCGTTGCTGCCGCCCAGCTCAAGCACACCCTGCTGATGTTCGATGCGTTCCACGACGTTGCCGAAAAAGCCAAGGCAGGCAATGCCCAGGCCAAGGCCGTGCTGGAATCCTGGGCCGCCGGCGAGTGGTTCACCAACAAGCCCGCCATCGCCGACAAGTACAGCCTGACCGTATTCAAGGTTCCTGGCGAAACCAACACCGACGACCTGTCCCCTGCCCCGGACGCCTGGTCGCGCCCTGATATCCCGCTGCACGCCCTGGCCATGCTGAAAATGGCCCGTGACGGCATCGTGCCTGAGCAACAAGGCGCCATCGGCCCGCTCAAGCAGATCGAAGAAGTCAAGGCCAAGGGCTTCCCGGTTGCCTACGTCGGCGACGTGGTGGGTACCGGTTCCTCGCGTAAATCGGCCACCAACTCGGTGCTGTGGTTCTTCGGCGACGACATCCCTTACGTGCCGAACAAGCGCGCCGGTGGCTTCTGCTTCGGCTCGAAAATCGCCCCGATCTTCTACAACACCATGGAAGACGCCGGCGCCCTGCCGATCGAGTTCGACGTGTCGAACCTGAACATGGGCGACGTGATCGACGTCTACCCGCACGCCGGCAAGGTCTGCAAGCACGGTAGCGACGAAGTCATCACCACCTTCGAACTCAAGACTCCGGTACTGCTGGACGAAGTTCGCGCCGGCGGCCGTATCCCGCTGATCGTCGGCCGTGGCCTGACCGAAAAGGCCCGCGCCGAGCTGGGCCTGGGCCCAACCGACCTGTTCAAACTGCCTGAAGCACCTGTCGATACCGGCAAGGGCTACACCCTGGCACAGAAGATGGTCGGCAAGGCCTGTGGCCTGGCCAAGGGCAAGGGCGTGCGCCCTGGCACCTACTGCGAACCGAAGATGACCACCGTCGGCTCCCAGGACACCACTGGCCCGATGACCCGTGACGAGCTGAAAGACCTGGCCTGCCTGGGCTTCTCCGCCGACCTGGTGATGCAGTCGTTCTGCCACACCGCGGCCTATCCGAAGCCGATCGACGTCACCACCCACCACACCCTGCCCGACTTCATCATGACTCGTGGCGGCGTGTCCCTGCGTCCGGGCGACGGCATCATCCACTCGTGGCTGAACCGCATGCTGCTGCCGGACACCGTCGGCACCGGTGGCGACTCCCACACCCGTTTCCCGATCGGCATCTCGTTCCCGGCCGGTTCCGGCCTGGTGGCCTTCGCCGCCGCCACTGGCGTGATGCCACTGGACATGCCGGAATCGATCCTGGTTCGCTTCAAGGGCAAGCTGCAGCCTGGCGTCACCCTGCGTGACCTGGTCCACGCCATTCCTTACTACGCGATCCAGAAAGGCCTGCTGACCGTCGAGAAGAAAGGCAAGAAGAACGCCTTCTCCGGCCGCATCCTGGAGATCGAAGGTCTGGAAACCCTGACCGTCGAGCAAGCCTTCGAACTGTCCGACGCCTCGGCTGAACGTTCGGCTGCCGGTTGCACCATCAAGCTGTCCAAGGAATCGATCGCCGAGTACCTGAAGTCCAACATTACCCTGCTGCGCTGGATGATCGGCGAAGGCTACGGCGATGCCCGGACCCTGGAGCGTCGCGCGCAAGCGATGGAAGCCTGGCTGGCCAACCCCGAGCTGCTGGAAGCCGACAAGGACGCCGAGTACGCCGAAGTCATCGAGATCGACCTGGCCGACGTCAAGGAGCCTGTGCTCTGCGCGCCGAACGACCCGGACGACGCTCGCCTGCTGTCCAGCGTTGCTGGCCAGAAGATCGACGAAGTGTTCATCGGTTCCTGCATGACCAACATCGGTCACTTCCGCGCGGCCGGTAAGCTGCTGGATCAGGTCAAGGGCCAGCTGCCAACCCGTCTGTGGCTGTCGCCGCCGACCAAGATGGACGCTCACCAGCTGACCGAGGAAGGCTACTACGGCATCTACGGCAAGGCTGGCGCGCGCATGGAAATGCCGGGCTGCTCGCTGTGCATGGGTAACCAGGCACGTGTAGAACCGAACAGCACCGTGGTGTCGACCTCGACCCGTAACTTCCCGAACCGTCTGGGCGATGGCGCCAACGTCTACCTGGCTTCGGCCGAGCTGGCGTCGGTGGCTTCGATCCTGGGTCGCCTGCCGACCGTCGAGGAGTACATGGAATACGCCGGCAAGATCGACAGCATGGCGGCGGACGTGTACCGCTACCTGAGCTTCGACCAGATCGCCGAGTTCCGTGAAGCTGCAGCCAACGCCAAGATCCCGGTGGTGCAAGCCTAAGGTTCTAGCGTTGTAAAAAAGAGCGCCGCGTATTCCACGATACGCGGCGTTTTTTTATGCCTGCGTTTTGCCTCAGCTTTCGCCGTGCCTGAGCGCCAGGGACAACAGCGCCGAAGCGCAACTGATCAGCGCTGCCGCCAGAAAGGCCGCCTGATAGCCGGCCAGTTCCGCCGCAACGGGCGGCACCGTGCCCGCCAGATCGCCACTGACGCCATGGGCCAGTGCCACCAGCAGCGCCAGGCCAATGGCTCCACCCAACTGCCGCGCGGCATTCTGCAGCCCCGCCGCCAACCCGCAATCCCCTTGCGGCACCCCTGAAAGCACCGCCTGGGTGGCGCTCATCAGGGTCAGGCCGCACCCCACTCCGGTGAGCAGCGTCGGCAGCAGCAGGTCGTGCAGCATCGAAGGTTGTGCCGGCAAGCCGTACAGCCAGGCCAGGCCCAGCGCCGAAATCAGCCCGCCGAACAGCGGCAGGCGCGTGCAGCCCGCCTCGCGCAGGCGCCGCGAAAGCATCGCCGCAACGGCCAGGGCCAGAGCCAGAGGCAACAGCGCCAGCCCGGTATCCCAGGCATCGAGCCCGACCACCCGCTGCAACGCCTGGGACAGGAAATAGGTGGAACAGGTCAACACCGCACCCAAGCCGCCGATCATCAGCATGCCGATGGGCACATTGCGCAGGCGCAGAATCTCCAGCCTTACCAGGGGCTCCGAAGCCCGACGCTGCACCACCACGAACAGCACCAATGCCAGCACAGCTACCCCCAGCGCAGCCTGCACCCAGGGATCGTTCCAGCCGTCGCGGGTCGACTGCGCCAGGGCGAAGATCAGCGCACCCAGTGCCAGGGTCACACTCAGCGCCCCGGGCACATCGAGGCTCTGGCGGCGAACGTCGGCAGCCCGCGGGTTGAGCAAGGCCCCAACCACCGCCATCAGCAACAGCGCCACCGGCACGTTTACCCACATCACCCAGCGCCAGCTGTAGAGGCTGGTCAGCAGCCCGCCGGCGACCACGCCAAAGGCCGAGCCCAAGGCCGCACAGGCCGCCCACAGGCCAATAGCCCGTTCACGCCCGGCGCCCTTGGGGTGTCCGGCCATGATTACCGCCAGGGGTGAAGTGGCCAGCGCCGCCGCGGCGAAACCCTGGACCGCGCGGGCGCTCAGCAGCATCCAGGCGCTCTGGGCCATGCCCCCAACCAGGCTGGCGAGGCTGAACAGCGCCAGCCCCCACAGCAGCAGTGCCCGGCGTCCGTAAAGGTCACCGGCCCGGGCTGCCAGCAGCATGAAACCGCCCAGCAGCAACAGGTAGGCGTCCACCACCCACTGCAATTGCACAGCGGACAACGCCAGCTCCTGACGCATGGCCGGCAGCGCGATATTCACGATGGCGCCGTCCATCACCACCATGAAGGCGCAGACACAGGCAACCAGCGTCGCCACCCAGGAAGGCGTGCCGCGCCTCAATAAAGCGGGGGCGGCCGGAAGGGAAACAGATGACATGGGCATTCCTCGAAGTCAGGGGCTGGCAAGCAGCCGGTAAGGGTCTGGACTGAATTCTGCGCCCTGGAAGACAATGAGCAGGTAACGGCAACCCTCCGACAAATAGTGAAAAGTGTTCAAGATGACCGACTTCGACGCCGCCGTGCCCGACGACCTCAGCGAATGGTGTGCCGGACCCGATGTCATCGCCCTGCGTGGCGATGACCGCCCCGCCAGCGAGTTTCGTCTCGGCACCCGCGAATACGACTGGCACCAGCACGCCCGGGGGCAGGTGTTCTGCGTGGAAACCGGGATGATCCAGGTCAGGACCGCCCATGGTGCCTGGCTGCTGCCACCGCAGCGCGCCGGCTGGATGCCGCCGGGGGTGGCGCATCAGATCCGCGTCAGCGGTGCCCTCACCGGCTGGAGCCTGCTGCTCTCGCCCAGCGCCAGCCGGCAGTTGCAGGACAGGCCCTGCGTGCTGGGGATCTCCAGCGTGTTGCGGGTGCTGGTGGAGCGCGCTGCGGGCTGGAGCGGCCAGGCTCGCCTGGGGCCCGAGCAGGCGCGGATCAGCGCGGTGATACTCGATGAACTGCGCGGCGCCGCGCCGCAGCCCTTGCACTTGCCGCTGCCCAGCGAACCCCGGCTGCTGAAGATTGCCCAGGCCATTCTGGACAACCGCGACAGCCAGTGGACCCTCAAGGATTGGGCTGCCTGGGGCGCGATGTCGGCCAGCACCCTGCGGCGCCTGATGCTGGCACAGACCGGCCTGAACTTCGCCCGGTGGCGCCAGCAGGCACAACTGGCGCTGGCCCTGGAGATGCTGGCCCGCGGGGTGGCGGTCAATCAGGTGGCGGATGCCCTTGGCTACGCCTCGGCGAGCAACTTCATCGCCATGTTCCGCCGGGCCTTTGGCGATTCCCCCGCCCGCTACTTCGCGGTGCGGCCCGGTGCCTGAGGCCGCTCGCGCAAGCTGAGGGCAGCGCCGCTCAGTGCCAGTGCCTGGCCTGGGCCTGGCCGCTCCAGCTCTGCAGGCTTTCCTGCAGGGTATCGTCGACACTGGTGCCGCTGAGCAGCACCTGGTACTGGCTGCTCGATGGCAAGGCCGCCAGGGCCTCCTTGGCGTCATGCTTGAGACGGGCCAGGGCCAGGCGCTTGTGCTCCAGGCTGACCTGGCGGAAGAACTCGTCCAGGGCCTCGATGCTGGTGCCGTCCAGGTTCGGCGACTCTTCCAGGCTGAGAATGACGCTGTGAATCGGCGTCTGCGCATGGCGGATAAGGCGCAAGGCGCCGCCCAGGATGCGCTCGGCGTTGGCGAAGAACAGCGCCTCCCCCGGTCGCAGGATCAGCACCCCCGGCACTTGCCGCGCCTGGGGATGGCGGCTCAGGTCGACAAAGTCATGGCCACTGCCCAACTGGCCGAGGATCTGGATATCCGCCGCCGACAGCTGGCGCAGCATCAGCAGGATGCTCACCCCCACCGACAGCAACAGACCGTCCAGCACCCCCAGCACCAGCACCGCCGCCACCGCGCAGATCACCAGGAAGCGATCCCGGCGCCAGATGAAATAGCGCCCCAGGGGCTGCAGGCTCAGGCCATGACCCAGGGCGTACATGACGATCGCCGCCAGCACCGGCTCCGGCGTCAGGGCGATGTAGGGCAATACCGTCAGCACGATCAGCAGCATCACCGCCGCCGCGGTCAGCCCCGCCAACCGCGAGCGCGCCCCGGCCGCCTCATTGGCGGATGTGGCGGAGTAGCCGGCACCGGCCGGCATGCCGTGAAACAACCCGGAAACCAGGTTGGCGGCGCCTAGGGCCAGCAGGTCGCGGTTGGACGACACCCGGTCGCCATGCTTGAGGGCCATGGAGCTGATGGAGCCATAGGATTCGGCATACAGGATCATCACCAGGGCAAACGCCAGCTCGCCCAGGCGCAACCAGTCGGCGAACGGCAGGTCCGGCAGGCTCGGCACCTCCAGCTTGAGTTCGATGGCACCGATCAGCGCCACCCCGTGGGCCGGCAGGTCGAACCATTGCCCGGCGCCAATACCGATCACCACCGCCACCAGCCCTCCGGGCACGTAGGGAATCCGCGAACAGATCGCCAGCACCAGCAAAGCCAGGGCCGCCACCGCCACGCCCACCCAGTTCCACTGCGGCCATTGCTCAAGCAACTGCGGCAGGAAACGCACCAGGTTGCCGGTACTCAAGTGGACCCCGACCACGGTGGCGAACTGCTTGAGGATGATGGTCAGCGCCAGGCCGAAGGCAAAACCGCGCAACACCGGCTTGGCAATGAACGCGGTGACGCCGCCCAGGCGAAACAGCCCCGCCAGAATGAAGAACGCCCCGGTCAGCAGCACCAGGGCGAACCCCAGGCTCAGGCGCAGTTGCGCGTCGCCATCGGACAGCGACAGGGTCGCCGCCGCCAGCACCGCCGCCGATGACGAGGTGGCCGAGACGATGGCAAAGCGGCTGGTGCCGAACAGGCCGTAGCACAACAACCCGGCGAACAGGGCAATGACCCCGGCCTGGGGCGGCAAGGCGGCGATGCTGGAATAGGCCACCGCCTCGGGCAGCAACAGCCCGGCGATGGACAGGCCGGCCAGCAGGTCACGACTGCGCCGGGGCGCGGTTACCGGGGTGGCAGCGAACTGCCCTTGATCAGTCGACAATCTGGCCCACCCATCCTGGCAAGTAACGTGCGTCCTGGCTGCGCGCCAGCTTCATGGCCCGGGCCTGGACCTTGGCCCCCAACTTGCCCAGCGCCTGCTGTTCGATGCGCCGGCGAAAAAAGTCCGCCCAGAGAAATTCGCTGAACGGCGTGGTGTCCTTGGCAAAACCGCCGGCGCGGCGCAACAGCCCGGCCAGGCTGCGATAGGGATCATCCTGCAGGTCGAGGATGCGCGGGGGAATCCGCTCGAACGAACGCCGCACGCCCTGCGCGTCGTAAGGATGGGCCCATTGGTTGAACGCCATGACCTCCCAGAAGCTGTCCGCGTCGACAAAGGACAGGTCCTTGAGCACCAGCAGCGACACCTCATTCACCTGTTCCTGCAGCAGGGCCATGCCGAAGTGATGATGGTCGACGATGTAGTAGCGCTGCCGAGGACCCAGCACACAGGGAAACCAGTGATCCTCCAGGGCTGCCGTCCGCGCCTTGCGCTTGAGCTGCTGCCACATCCGACGCTTGGCATCGACTTCGGCCAGGCCCACGGTGAGTTGGGTCGGGTGCAGCGTATCCAGGCGGGCACGGATCAACTGCGGGTGAGCACGGGCCATGCAATGACTCCAGACAGGAACAAAATCATCAGCTTAGACCTTTATTCGCCGCCGCAAACGATCCCGGTCAATGCCTTGAACGACAACGCCGCCGGCGCTGTGAAGCGCCGGCGGCGTTGTCTGTGGGAACTGGCCTGGTAGCGCGGGCGCCCGCCAGGGCGCCGCACCACTCAAGAAGCCAGCGAGTACACGAGGGCGGTAATCGCCACCAGGCCCACCAGGGTCACGAACACGTTGGACGCCTGGCCGCGATAGCGGGCCATGGCCGGCACCTTGCGGATGGCATACATCGGCATCAGGAACAGGATCGCCGCGATGACCGGGCCGCCCAGGGTTTCGATCATCCCCAGGATGCTCGGGTTGAGGGTGGCCACCGCCCAGCAGATCACCAGCATGAAGGCCGCGGTGACCCGATCCAGGGTTTTCGCCGCCGGCCGCCGGCCGCTCTTGATGATCAGGCCCTTGAGACCTTCGCTGGCCCCGATGTAGTGACCGAGGAACGACTTGGCAATGGCCACGAAGGCAATCAACGGCGCGGCGAAGGCGATGGTCGGATTGTTGAAGTGGTTGGCCAGGTAGGACAGGATCGACAGGTTCTGCGCCTTGGCTTCCGCCAACTGCGCCGGGCTCAGGGTCAGCACGCAACTGAAGACGAAGAACAGCACCATGCCCACCATCAGCAGGTGGGCGCGGGACAGGATCTGCGAGCTGCGCTCTTCGGCGTGCACGCCATAACGACGCTTCTGGTCCACGGCAAAGGCCGAGATGATCGGCGAATGGTTGAACGAGAAGACCATCACCGGGATCGCCAGCCACAGGGTATGCAGGAAGGCCGAAGGTGCTGGCACGTCACTGGCGGTGGCGAGGATGCCGCCACTCCAGTGCGGAATCAGGAACACCGCGAGGAACGCCAGGGCGACGATGAACGGATAGACCATCAGGCTCATGGCCTTGACGATCACCTGCTCGCCGCAACGCACCACCACCAGCAGGCCGAAGATCAGCACCAGGGCCAGAATCGCCCGCGGTGGCGGCGCGATGTGCAACTGGTTGGTCATGAAACTGCCGACGGTATTGGTCAGGGCCACGCTGTAGATCAGCAGGATCGGGAAGATGGCAAAGAAGTACAGCAAGGTGATCAGGGCACCGGCCTTGATTCCGAAATGCTCTTCGACCACTTCGGTGATGTCCGCGCCGTCACGCCCGGAAAGCACGAAGCGGGTCAGGCCGCGGTGGGCGTAGAAGGTCATGGGGAAGGCCAGCAACGCCAGGATCAGCAGCGGCCAGAAGCCGCCGATGCCGGCATTGATGGGCAGAAACAGGGTACCGGCACCGATGGCCGTACCAAACAGGCCGAGCATCCAGGTGGTGTCTTGGCGGTTCCAGCTAGTCAGCGTTGCCGGGGCTGCTGGGGCTGCCGTTTCAAAGCGTTGATCAACGCTGTTGGCCTGATCATTCATCCGGTGGGATCTCCACATTCCGGTCGTTTGCCATCCGCCCGGGCGTGTCGGAGTACCCGACAGGCAGTGCCCGAGCGAAACAGAGGGGGCGCGATTGTCCGGGATTCCACGGGCGCTGCATAGACTCAGCTGAGGAACGGTTTGTGCGCTGCAGATATTTTTTTGTTTGATCGCCAAGCGTCTGGCCCGGCCCTCTCAGAGCCTGCCCCGCGGCCAGCGAGGGCGTCCGCCAGGGCGATGCACATCCGATGCTGCCCATTCGCCAGCAAGCCAGCACCTGAGGGTTGCGTTGACAGGGCTCACGACCAGACGGCATGATCGGACCCCATGAATATCTACGCGCTCAACCCTACCTCCACCACCACGACTGCCTTCGGCGGGTCGTGTGGTGGCTGTGCGGGATGATGCAAGCACAGTAAAACCAAGGCCCCGCCAGCAATGGACGGGGCCTTTTGTTTCTCCGTCCACCTGGCACTACAAGGAGAGACAAGATGCCTTTATCCAACGCCAAGCGTGCCCTGCTGGTCATCGACATGCAGGTCGGCCTGTTCAACGGACCGGACAAGCCCTACAAACGTGCGCAGGTCCTGGAAAACATCAATCAACTGATCCGCCGCGCCCGCCAGGCCGGAGCGCCGATCTTCGCCGTGCGCCACACCGGCCCGGCCGAATCGCCGATTGCCGCCGGCAGCCCGTTCTGGCAATTGCTGCCCAACCTGGAAGTGGATGAAGAGCTGGACTCTGTGCTGGACAAGACCCGCCCCAGCTGCTTTGTCGGCACCGGGCTGGTCGAGCGCCTGCAGGAGGCCCAGGTCAAGGAACTGGTGATCGTCGGCATGAAGACCCAGTACTGTGTCGATGCCACTTGCCGCGCCGCCGGCGACCTGGGTTTTGCCGCGCTGCTGGTGGAAGACGCCCACACCTGCATGGACACTCCCGCGCTGGGGGCGAAGAAGATCATCGCCCACCACAACGCCACCCTGAACGGCCCCTTCGTGCGCCTGGTCAAGACCCCTGACGTGCCCTTCTGATTCAAGCAGGCTGCACCACTGCCCCGGGGACGCCCACTCACGCGTTACGCCCCGGGACCAGTGCCGGCCAGGATTGCCAAAAACCCCGCAACCCCCCACCCTTGAGCCCTCGCCCCGGTCTTGGCACAGGCGCCCGAAGCTGTGCCATACCCTCCCTGCGCTGCTGAGCTATTCCCGAGGAGCCCCTTGATGCGTGCCACCGTCCTGGTCCTGGTTGAAAACGTCAACGCCTACCTGCCACTGCTCGAACAACAGGGCTTTCAGCTGATCCTGGCGCCCACCCCCGCCGAACGGGCCCGGGCCATCCGCGAACACGCCGAGCAGATCGACGCGGTACTGACCCGCGGCCCCCTGGGCCTGACCGGCGCGGAAATCGCCGCCCTGCCGAGGTTGCAGATCATCTGCGTGATCGGCGCCGGCTATGAAGAGGTCGACCTGCAAGCGGCAAGCAATCGGGGCATCGCGGTCACCAACGGCGCCGGGGTCAACGCGCCTTCCGTGGCCGATCATGCCCTGGCCCTGCTGCTGTCCCTGGTGCGCGGCATTCCCCAATCCGACGCGGCGATACGCCAGGGGCAATGGCCGAAAGTCCTGCGCCCGTCCCTGGCCGGCATGCGCCTGGGGATTCTGGGCCTCGGCGCCGTGGGCCAGGCCATCGCCCGACGCTGCGCCCAGGGGTTCGACATGCCGGTCAGCTATCACAGCCGCCAGCCACGCGCGGACCAGCCCTATCACTTCTATCCGAGCCTGGTGGAACTGGCCCGGGACTCGGACGCCCTGGTGATCGCCACTCCGGGCGGCGCCGACACCCGGCACCTGGTGGACCGCGAGGTACTGCAAGCCCTGGGCGCCGAAGGTTTCCTGGTGAACATCGCCCGGGCCAGCGTGGTGGATACCCACGCCCTGCTGCAGGCCTTGCAGCAACGACGAATAGCCGGCGCGGCCCTGGATGTGTTCGACGACGAACCCCAGGTCCCCGATGCCTTCAAGGTGCTCGACAATGTCGTCCTCACGCCCCATGTCGCCGGCCTGTCGCCCCAGGCCAGCCGCGACACCGTGGAGATGGTCGGCAAGAACCTGCTGGCCCACTTCGTCGGCCAGCCGCTGCTGACGCCCCTGAGCCTGCCGGCACCGAACTGACACCGCCCCCAGCAGCACCTATGCTCCCCGCTGGCATGCGTGGCAGCTGGCTTGCCAGCGAACACTTTAGATCCGCCCGCCTCGACTGCTCTTGCCCCGGCAAGGCGGCTCCCGCGGGACTGAGGGCCGGGCGATGAAGATTCAAACGCCTGTATCAAAAGCATTGATTGTCCAGCAACACCCGCACCTATAAAGGCCCGCTGTGATTGTGAGGGGCCGGTATGCGCATTAGATTAGTCAATAATCTCTGGCCTCCAGAATAAGCAGAAGGGATAAGCATGGCGCTTACAGACCAGTCCACCCGTACTCGCTCCGGCGAGGAAATCGACGCCAATCTGATCGACCCGTACCTCAAGGCGCACATTCCAGGCCTCACCGGCACGCCGCAGATCAGCCAGTTCCCGGGCGGAGCCTCGAACCTCACCTCCCTGCTGGAATACCCTGGGCAGGAATTCGTTCTGCGACGCCCGCCGTTTGGCCACAAGGCCAAGTCGGCCCACGACATGGGCCGCGAGTTCCGCATACTCAACCAGCTCAGGGAAGGTTTTCCCTACTGCCCCAAGGCCTATGTGCATTGCACCGACGAGTCGGTGATCGGCGCCGAGTTCTATGTCATGGAACGGGTCAAGGGCATCATCCTGCGCTCCGACCTGCCGCCGGAGCTGGGCCTTGACGCCAAGCAGACCGAAGCCTTGTGCAAGAGCTTCATCGACCGTCTGGTCGAGCTGCACCGGGTCGACTACAACGCCTGCGGCCTCGGCGACCTGGGCCGCCCCGAAGGCTATGTGCAGCGTCAGATCAAGGGCTGGAGCGACCGCTACGAAAAGGCCCTGACCCCGGATGCGCCGCACTGGGAGACGGTCAAGGCCTGGCTCAACGAGAAAATGCCCGCCGACCACCCGACCTCGAGCATCGTCCATAACGACTACCGCTTCGACAACGTGATCCTCGACCCCGAGAACCCGATGCGGATCATCGGCGTGCTGGACTGGGAGCTGACCACCTTGGGCGACCCGCTGATGGACCTGGGCAACAGCCTGGCGTACTGGATCGAAGCCGCCGACCCGGCGCCGGTGCAACTGATGCGCCGCCAACCGAGCAACGCCCCGGGCATGCTCACCCGCCAGCAGTTCGTCGACTACTACGCCGAGCGCTCGGGAATCGAGATCGGCAATTTCGACTTCTACTACACCTACGGCCTGTTCCGCCTGGCCGGCATCGTGCAGCAGATCTACTACCGCTTCTACCACGGCCAGACCCAGGACAAACGCTTCGCGCAGTTCATTCACATGAACAAGCTGCTGGAGCAGATGAGCCTGCAGGTCATCGATAAATCCAGCCTCTGACCGCGCCCCGGCGCTCGACAACCAAAACAAGGAAAAACCATGTCCAAGACTCAGTTGTTCGACCTCGACGGCAAGATCGCTTTCGTTTCCGGCGCCAGCCGCGGCATTGGTGAGGCGATTGCCAGGCTGCTGGCCCAGCAAGGTGCCCATGTGATCGTGTCGAGCCGCAAGCTCGACGGCTGCCAGCACGTGGCCGACGCGATCATCGCCGAGGGCGGCAAGGCCACGGCGATTGCCTGCCACATCGGCGAAATGGAACAGATCAGCCAGGTCTTCGCCGGGATTCGCGAACAGTTCGGGCGCCTCGACATCCTGGTCAACAACGCCGCCACCAACCCGCAGTTCTGCAACGTCCTGGATACCGACCTCGGGGCCTTCCAGAAGACCGTCGACGTGAACATCCGCGGCTATTTCTTCATGTCGGTGGAAGCCGGCAAGCTGATGCGCGAGAACGGTGGCGGCAGCATCATCAACGTGGCCTCGATCAACGGCGTTTCGCCGGGGATCTTCCAGGGCATCTACTCGGTGACCAAGGCCGCAGTGATCAACATGACCAAGGTCTTCGCCAAGGAATGCGCGCAGTTCGGCATCCGCTGCAACGCCTTGCTGCCGGGCCTGACCGACACCAAGTTCGCCTCGGCGCTGGTGAAGAATGACGCCATCCTCAAGACCGCCCTGGCGCAGATCCCCCTCAAGCGCGTGGCCGACCCCAGCGAAATGGCTGGCGCGGTGCTCTACCTGGCCAGCGACGCCTCCAGCTACACCACCGGCGTAGCGCTGAACGTGGACGGCGGCTTCCTCTCCTGAGGCCCGCTTGCACCACAGAAAAGGCAGCCCCCGGGCTGCCTTTTTCATTTCCCGTAGGAGCTGGCTTGCCTGCGGACAGGAGCTTGAACCAGCACAACCCTCACGGCCCTTTCGCCGGCAAGCCGGCTCCTACGGCGTCCTTCAAAATTTTAATTCCAGCAATTGCAATTAAAGAATATTTATTCCATAACTAGCGCTCCCTAGAACAATAATTCTGCAGGAGCGGTTATGCACGAACTTGGCATTGGCTTGATCGGCACCGGCTTCATGGGCCGGGCCCACGCCCTGGCGTTTCGCAGCGTCGGCGCGGTGTTCGAACTGCCGGTGCGCCTGCACCTGGCCGCCCTGGCCGATGCCGATGCGCAGCGCGCCGAGCATTGCGCCGGTGCCTGGGGCTTTGCCCGGGCCCACGGCGACTGGCAAGAGCTGATCGCCGATCCCCGGGTCAATCTGGTGGCCATCACCACCCCCAACCACCTGCACTTCCCCATGGCCATGGCGGCGTTGACGGCGGGCAAGGCGGTGTACTGCGAAAAACCCCTGGCGGTCAGCGTCGAGCAGGCCCGGCAGATGCACCAGGCAGCCCAGGCCGCGGGGGTGGTGACCCGGGTCGGCTACAACTACCAGCACAACCCGATGATCGTTCTCGCCCGGCAACTGATCGACCAGGGTGAGCTCGGGCAACTGGTGAGCTTCCAGGGCGAGTTCAGCGAAGACTTCATGGCCGACCCGGATTCGCCCTGGTCCTGGCGTTGCGACCCGCAGCACGCCGGCGGCGCCCTGGCGGACCTGGGCAGCCACCTGCTGGCCATGGCGCGCTTTCTCATGGGGCCGGTGCAGGCGGTGTGCGCCGACACCCAGACCGTGCACCTGCAACGCCCTGCCCAAGGCGGCAGCCAGCAACGCCGTGGCATAGAGGTCGACGACCAGGCCCACGCCCTGCTGCGCTTTGCCAATGGCGCCCGGGGCAGCATGAGCAGCAGCTGGATCAAGCACGGCTACAAGAACCACCTGAGCTTCGAGATCAGCGGCACCCTGGGCACCCTGGCCTTCGACCAGGAGCGGCTCAACGAACTGCGCCTGTACCGGGTCGGCCAGAAGGGATTTCAACGCCTGCTGGCCGGGCCCGACCTGCCCGGCTACGCCGCCTTCAGCCCGGCGCCGGGGCACCAGCTGGGCTACAACGAACTCAAGACCCTGGAGGTTCACGAACTGATCCTGGCCCTGTGCGGCCAGGGGCGGGACGGCACGGATTTTGGCGAAGCCTGGGAAGGGGAGCGTCTGGCGGCAGCGATCCGCACCTCCGCCGCCGAACAACGCTGGATGACATTGTAGGAACCGGCTTGCCGGCGAAGGCGATCTTGCGGGCCCCTTCGCTGGCAAGCCAGTGCCTACGGTTGGCGGTCAGCGAGGCGCGCGGCCAGGGCCTTGGCTTGCTGGGCGACGTCGGTGACCGCGGTGCTTTCCCACCACAGGCCACGCAACGGCGGGCCCATGGCGAACAGGCACGCGGATGCCTGGCCTTGGGCGTTGTGCACGGCGCCATCGGCCGTGGCGCTGATGCCCAGGGCCAGCGGACCAGGGGTCACCAGGCCGCGAGCCAGCAGTTGCTGGGGCAAGGGCCGCGCCACCCGGCGCCAGTCGTATTCGATGCCGCTGGAGTTGATCAGGGCATCGCCCGCCATCAACACGCTGTCCCGACTGCCGCGATAACGCAGGCGGATCGCCAGCCGGCCCTCCTCATCCGTCTCCAGGCCCTGATAGCTAGCAGCATGCACCCGCAACCGGCCTTGCTCTTGCAGCCGCGCCACCAGTTCCGCGCTCAAGGGCGGCGAGCGATGGTGATGGCTTTCCCACCAGGGCCGCACATGACGCACGAACTGGCGTTTCTGCGCCTCGCTGGCCTGGCTCCACAAGCGCCCGATATGGGCCCGCACCGTGTCCAGCGGCGCCTGCCAGTCGATACCCTGAGCCTGGGCCGCGCGGCACTGGCGCCGCAGCGCCCGGAGCAATTGCCGAGGGCTGCGAAGGCTCGGGTCGGCGGCGAGAAAATCCTCCCAGGCCGGCGGCTGGCGACGCACGTGCGGCAGCAGCCCATGCCGGGAAAACACCTCGATCGGCCCGCGATGGCCGGCCTGCTCCAGGGACACCACGGCGTCCACCATGGTCAGCCCGGAGCCGATGATCAGCACCCTGACCTGGGGATCGAGGCGGGCCATGGCGGCCACGTCCCAAGGGTCCAGCGCGGCGGCGTTAAGCCCACTGGAGCGGGTCTGTGGCGTGCGCGCCGCCGGGAACATGCCGGTGGCCAGCACCGCCACCGCGCCACGCAGTCGCCGGCCATCGGCCAGGGTCAGCAACGCGCCATCGGCGTCGGTTTCCAGGTCCACCGCTTCGCCCCGCACATGGGTCAGCGAGGAGCCCTGCGCCCTGCCCTGCGCTTGCGCCTGCGCCAGCCGTTGCTGGACATAGACACCAAACAGCCCGCGCGGCGGGAACAGTTCGCTGATCGGCACGTGCTGGCGATCCGACTCGGGCCAGCCGCCCTCGGCGATATGCCGGATCAACCATTGGGTCAGGTCGTCGGCGTTGTCCGGATCGACGCTCATGCGCGCGGCGTTGCCGTTCAGGGTGTGCCCCAGCTCCACGGCGCTGTAGGCCTCGCCACGCCCGAGCTCGCTGCGCGGCTCGACCACCAGGACCCGCCGCGAGCCCGGCAGGCGCAGCAATTGGGCCGCCAGCAAGGCACCGCTGAGGCCGCCGCCGACAATCAGAATTTCAGCATCACGGGTGGCAGGGTCTGCCTGTCCGCTAGGGTTCGGGTTCATGGAGTGCTCACGGTCAGTGTTTGCCCAGGTAGAAGTCCTGCAGATCGCCCCGGGCCAACAGTTGCTCGGCGGGACCGGACAGGGCCACGCGGCCGGTGTCCAGCAGGTAGGCATGGGAAGCGTATTTGAGCGCCAGATTAATGCTTTGCTCGGCGATCAGAAAGCTCACTCCCGCCTCGCGATTAAGCTGGGCGACGATCTGAAAAATCTCCTGGACGATAATAGGCGCCAAGCCCATGGACGGTTCGTCGAGCAGTACCAAAGTAGGACGAGTCATCAGCGCCCGGCCGATGGCCAGCATCTGCTGCTCGCCACCGGAGGTCAGCCCGGCCCGCACCCGGCGCTTGGTCAGAAGGCGCGGGAACCAGCTGTAGATGCGCTCCAGATCCTGTTCCAGCTGGCGCCGCCCGAGGCCGCGGACAAAGCCGCCGGCGCGCAGGTTGTCCTCCACCGTCAATTGCGCAAATACATGCCGCCCCTCCAGCACATGGACCATGCCCTGGCGCACCCGCTGGCTGGGGTCGACGCCGGCCAGGTCCTGCCCGGCGAAGGCAATGCTGCCTCGGCCAAGCTGCGCCCGTTCGGCCCGCACCAGCCCGGAAATGGCCTTGAGGGTGGTGCTCTTGCCCGCACCGTTGGCCCCCAGCAAGGCAACGATGGCGCCTTGCGGCACGCAGAGGGAGACCCCGGCCAGCGCCAGGATCGAGCCGTCGTAGATCACCTCGATATCCCGCACCTGCAGCAGGGTTTCGGCCACCGGGGCCGAGGCGCTGTGGCTCATGGCTCACTCATCCCCATTGCAGGTGCGCGGCACCAGGTGTTTTTCCTTGGCGAAGGCCGCCGCCTTTTCGTCGATCAACGGCCGCAGCAGGGCTCGGTCGGCGGCGATCCAGTCGCTGATCAGGGTCCAGTTGGCGCCATCCCACTGCTGCACCCGCGCCGCGCCACCGCCTTCATGATCGCGGCAGGACAGCTTGAGGTTCTGCATCAGTCCCAGGTAGCCCATGTCCTTGAGCCGCGCATCGTCGATATTCAAGTGCTCCAGGCCCCAGCGCCCTTCCTCGCCATTGAGCGGGCGCTGGCCGAACTTGCCCTGGGCGGTACGGATCGCCTCCACCGCCACCGCGGCGTTCACCAGGCCGGAGTTGTAGTACACGCTGCCGAAGTTCTTCAGGTCCTTGAGGTCGCTCTTGCCGGCGTCGAGAATGTACTGCTTGAGGCGCTTGTGGATTTCGAAGTCGCTGCCCGCCGGGTACGGCGTCAGCGCGAGGTAGCCCTTGGCGGCGGCACCGGCCGGCAACACGTCTTCACTGGAGCTGGCCCAGATGTCGCCGATGATGTGATCCACCGGGAAGCCGAAGCGCGCGGCGGTCTTCACCGCCACCGGGGTCGACACGCCCCAGGTGCGCAGGAACACCCAGTCCGGGTTCTGCTGGCGGATCTGCCGCCATTGCGCCGATTGCTCGTTGCCCGGGTCGGCCACCGGGATCTGGATGTTCTCGAAGCCGTATTTCTCCGCCAGCAGCTTCAGCGGCCCGAGGGTTTCCCGGCCATAGGCCGAGTCGTGATAGAGCGTGGCGATCTTCTTGCCCTTGAGCTTGTCGAACCCGCCCTCGCGCTGGGCAATGTAGTTCACCAGGGTCGAGGCCTCGCTGTAGAAGGTCAGCATCACCGGGAAGTTGTAGGGGAACACCGTGCCATCGGTGGCTTCGGTACGGCCGTAGCCGAGGGTGATCAGCGGGATCTTGTCGACCTCCGCGCGCTCGCTCAAGGCATAGGCCGCCGGCGCCCCGTTGGGCTGGTAGACCGCCACCGGCGCGCCATCCAGGCCCTTCTTGAAGCGCTCGTAGCATTCGATGCCCTTCTCCGCGGTCCATTCAGTCTCGCATTCCTGCCACACCAGCTTGACCCCGTTGATCCCGCCTTCCACCTGATTGATGTAGTTCAGGTAGTCGATCATCCCGGCCCACACCTGCACGCCGCTGGAGGCATAGGCACCGACCCGGTAGGTGGCCAGGGGGAAGAACTGCTGGTCCGGCGCGGCCTGGGTCACCGGGGTAATGGCCGCCGCCAGCAGCAACGCCGCGCCGGCCATGGAAGCTTTCAGGGATGCACGCATGTTGTCTCTCTCGTTCTTGAGTTGAATTCAGAAGCGCAGCGGCCAGTGCCCCAGGCGCTCGCGCAGGTTGCTCAGCAGGCGGATCAGGCCCTCGGGCTCCTTGATCAGGAACAGGATGATCAGCACGCCGAAAATGATTTTCTGCAGGTTCTGCAGCTGCCCGGCATCCACCGCGCCGCCCAGCAGCCACTGGCCGGCATGGCTGAGGAAGATCGGCAGCAGGCTGATGAAGGCGGCGCCGACGAAGTTGCCGGCCACGCTGCCCATGCCACCGATAATGATGATGAAGAGGATCTGGAACGAACGATTGATATCGAAGCTGCTGGCGCTGGCGGTGCCCAGGTAGGCAAAGGCCCACAGCGCCCCGGCGATGCCCAGGTAGAACGAGCTGACGGCGAAGGCCTGGCGCTTGTAGCGGGCCACCGGGATACCGATCACCGCGGCCGCGGTATCCATGTCGCGGATCGCCATCCAGTTGCGGCCCACCTGGCTGCGTACCAGGTTCTGCGCCACCCAGGTCAACAGCAGCACGGTCACCAGGGTCAGCAGGTAGCGCCCGGACGGGGTACCGAGGTCGTGCCCCCACAGGCTCAACTGCGGCGCCGAAATGGTGCCCGAGGAGCCGTAGTTGTAGAACCAGGGAAACTTGACGAACAGCCACTCCAGGAAGAACTGCGCCGCCAGGGTACTGACCATCAGGTAGAAGCCCTTGATCCGCGAGCTGGGCAGGCCGAACAGCCAGCCCACCAGGGCGCTGATCAGGCCACCGCCCAGCAGCGCCAGGGGCAGGCCGAGTTCCGGCAGGCGCAGCAGGAAGCCGTAGGTGGCGAAGGCCCCGACCGCCATGAAGCCGGCGGCGCCCACCGAGGTCTGGCCGGCATAACCGGTCAGCAGGTTGAGCCCGAGCCCGGCCAGGGACAGCACCAGGAACGGAATCAGGATCGCGTTGAGCCAATAGTCGTTGCCGAGCACCGGCACCACGCCGAAGGCCAGCAGCAACAGGCCGATCAAGCCCCAGGGCAGGCGCCGCTGGACCAGCAGCAACGGCGCGCTGGGCTGTGTCAGAAGAATGGACATCAATTCACACTCGCTCGATGGCCCGCTCGCCGAACAGGCCGGCGGGACGGATGTAGAGGAAGGCCAGGGCCAGGACATAGGCGAACCAGGGGCTGATGCCGCCGCCGATCAGCGGGCCCAGGTAGACCTCCGCCAGGTTCTCCGCAGCGCCGACGATCAGGCCGCCGGCAATCGCCCCGCCGATGGAGGTGAAGCCGCCGATGATCAGCACCGGCAGCGCCTTGAGCACCACCAGCGACAAGGAGAACTGCACCCCTTGGCGCGCGCCCCAGAGC
>NZ_QKLN01000017.1:0-131181 GCF_003225665.1 Pseudomonas sp. TKO26 | reverse complement strand
TTCATCAGCAGCACCCCCGCCCCCATCACCACGGCCGGGGGTGCTGCTGATGAAACCAAGGGCCTGCGCCACCATCACCACCAGGATGAACAGCAGCACCATGAAGAGGAACAGCCAAGGGTGACGCTGGACAAAATCGTCCTGGGGACTGCTCTGGCCGCCGCTGTCGTAGGCCGTGGCCGGCTCGTCCAGCGGCGTACCGCCGAGCACCAGGAGCATGGCCGCAACCCCGTCGCTGATGCCCTTGCTGAACTGCCCGGTCTTGAACGCCGGAGTGATCACCTGGTTGATGATCACCGAGGCCTGGGCGTCGGTCAGGCGCTCCTCCAGGCCGTAGCCCACCTCGATGCGCAGCTTGCGCTCGTCCCGAGCGACGATCAGCAGCGCACCGTTGTTCTTGTCCTTCTGGCCGATGCCCCAGTGGCGCCCCAGCTGGTAGCCGTAGTCCTCGATGCTGGCGCCTTGCAGGTCGGTCAGGGTCACCACCACCAGTTGTTCGCCGGTGGCCTGTTCGTGGGCTTGCAGTTGCCGAGTCAGCTGGGCACGGACGCTCGGTTCGATCATCTGCGCGTCGTCCACCACCCGTCCGCTCAGAGCCGGGAACCTGAGCTCGGCCTGGGCCGTGACCGCGAAGACCCAGAGCAACAGCACCAGGCCGATTTTATAGAGTCGCATTAGCACCTCATCCTTAATCTTTGTCCGCTTGCGCTACCAACTGCCTGACGCCCCACCACCGCCAAAACTGCCACCACCGCCTCTGAAGCTGTCCGAATCCGAGCTGGAACTGGAGCTGGAGCTGCTGGAGTCGAACCAGTCGAATGAACTGCTGCTCGAACTGCTGTCGCGCTCGGCCCTGGGCGAGTCATCGCGGGTGCCGGGCCGACCAGCGCTTGCCGCTGCACCATCGTCGCGTGTGAAGAGCAAGAGCCCGACCAGCGGCACGCCGACAAATACCGAGAAAAACACCAGTTTGAACCACCACATCCATTCGATCTGCTGGTACCAGCTCTGCTCCACCCAGCGGTGCTCCAGCATCCGCGTGCTGTTGGGCTCCAGCAGACGCACGATGGAGGTGGTGCCGGTAATGATCCCGGAGGAGTACAGCTCATCCTTGAAATACGGAATGATCGAGTCGTTGATGATCAGGTGCGCCCAGATATCGTCGATCCGCCCTTCCAGCCCGTAGCCCACCTCGATCCGCACCTGGCGGTCGTCCTTGGCCACCAGCAGCAGGACGCCGTTGTTCTTGTCCTTCTGGCCGATGCCCCAGTGCCGGCCCAGTTGCAGGCCGAACTCCTCGATGCTGTAGCCGCCCAGGCTCGGCACCGTGACCACCACCACCTGATCGGTGGTGCTTTGCTCAAGCCGTTCGAGCATCTGCGTCAGGTAGACCTGCGCCGAAGGCGTGAGCAACTGGGCGCTGTCCACCACACGCCCGGTCAACGGGGGGAACAGGCTTTCAATCGGCGCCGCTGTCGCCGTGGCCGGTGCAGGCTCGACCTGGACAGAGGGCTGCGTCGCACGCAACGGCACCCCATCCATGGGTGTTGAACCTGAGGGTTGCGCCAGTACGGCGCCACTCACCAGCCCCAGCCACAGCAGCGCGCCTCGTAGCACGCGCTGCACGTGGGCCATCAGAATTTCACTTGCGGCGCTTTGTCGGCGTCGGGGCTGGTGGCCTCGAAGGATTCACGCACCGGCAGGTCGCTGTACATCAGGCTGTGCCACAGGCGACCGGGGAAGGTGCGGATCTCGGTGTTGTACTTCTGCACCGCCAGGATGAAGTCGCGACGGGCCACGGCGATACGGTTCTCGGTGCCTTCAAGCTGGGATTGCAGGGCCAGGAAGTTCTGGTTGGCCTTGAGGTCCGGGTAGCGCTCGGACACCACCATCAGGCGGCTCAGGGCGCCGCTCAACTGGTCCTGGGCCTGCTGGAACTGCTTGAGCTTTTCCGGGTTGTCCAGGGTCTTGGCGTCCACCTGGATCGAGGTGGCCTTGGCCCGCGCCTCGACCACCGCGGTCAGGGTTTCTTCCTCGTGCTTGGCGTAGCCCTTGACGGTTTCCACCAGGTTGGGGATCAGGTCGGCGCGGCGCTGGTACTGGTTCTGCACCTGGCCCCAGTCGGCCTTGACCTGCTCGTCCAGGGTCGGAATGTTGTTGATGCCGCAGCCGCTGAGCAGACTGGTGAGCAGCAACAGGGCCGCGACAGGCCAGCTCGAACGCAGGCTTTGAGTGATGTTCATGGGTGGGGCTCCTTGCACAACCTGATTGAAATGCAGCGTTTGCCCGGTTTCACGCTTCCTGTGGGCAAAATCTGCCTGCGCCACTGGAATGCATCGGGCTGATGGGCTAAAAGATGCCCAGCGCGAAAAACAGTTCAGAAGTGTGCTGGATTTATCTGAACAACAATAGCTGCCCCTTAAATTTTGGCTGCCGGATGCGCTTTCAAAAGCATCTGTCCTGAGCCCTTGAGAACAATATTCATGAAGAAGCTGTGTTTGCTGGGCCTGCTGGTCAGCCTGGCCAGTCACCCGGTGTTGGCCGAAGTGGCCCCGGTCCCTCTGGAAAACAAAGAAGCCTTTATCAACGATCTGCTCAAGCGCATGACTCTGGAAGAGAAGATCGGCCAGCTGCGCCTGATCAGCATCGGCCCGGAAATGCCCCGCGAGCTGATCCGCAAGGAAATCGCCGCCGGTAATATCGGCGGCACCTTCAACTCCATCACCCGTCCGGAAAACCGTCCGATGCAGGACGCGGCCATGCGCAGCCGGCTGAAGATCCCGATGTTCTTCGCCTATGACGTGATCCATGGCCACCGGACCATCTTCCCCATCAGCCTGGCCCTGGCGTCCAGCTGGGACATGGACGCCATCGGCCGCTCCGGGCGCATCGCCGCCAAGGAAGCCAGCGCCGACAGCCTGGACATCACCTTCGCGCCGATGGTGGATATCTCCCGCGATCCGCGCTGGGGTCGCACCTCCGAAGGTTTCGGCGAAGACACCTACCTGGTTTCGCGCATCGCCAAGGTCATGGTCAAGGCCTACCAGGGCCAGAGCCCAGCCCTGCCGGACAGCATCATGGCCAGCGTCAAGCACTTCGCCCTGTATGGCGCGGTGGAAGGCGGTCGCGACTACAACATCGTCGACATGAGCCCGGTGAAGATGTATCAGGACTACCTGCCGCCCTACCGCGCGGCGATCGACGCCGGTGCCGGCGGAGTGATGGTGGCCCTGAACTCGATCAACGGCGTGCCCGCCACCTCCAACACCTGGCTGATGAACGACCTGCTGCGCAAGGAATGGGGCTTCAAGGGTCTGGCGGTGAGCGACCACGGCGCGATCATCGAGCTGATCCGCCACGGCGTGGCCAAGGACGGTCGTGAAGCAGCCAAGCTGGCGATCAAGGCCGGTATCGACATGAGCATGAACGACTCGCTGTACGGCAAGGAACTGCCGGGGTTGCTCAAGTCCGGCGAGATCGAGCAGAAGCACATCGACAACGCCGTGCGTGAAGTGCTGGCGGCCAAGTACGACATGGGCCTGTTCAAGGACCCTTACGTGCGCATCGGCAAGGCCGAGGATGACCCGGCCGACACCAACGCCGAAAGCCGCCTGCACCGCAGCGACGCCCGGGACATCGCCCGGCGCAGCCTGGTGCTGCTGAAGAACCACAACGACACCCTGCCGCTGAAGAAAACCGCGAAGATCGCCCTGGTCGGCCCGCTGGCCAAGGCGCCGATCGACATGATGGGCAGCTGGGCCGCCGCTGGCGTGCCGGCGCAGTCGGTGACGCTCTACGACGGCATGCGCAATGTCCTGGGCGACAAGGCCCAACTGGTGTACGCCCGGGGTTCCAACATCACCGCCGACAAGAAGGTGGTGGACTACCTGAACTTCCTCAACTTCGATGCCCCGGAAGTGGTGGACGACCCGCGTCCGGCGCAGCAGATGATCGACGAAGCGGTCCAGGCGGCCAAACAGGCGGACGTGATCGTCGCGGCCGTGGGCGAGTCGCGAGGCATGTCCCACGAATCCTCAAGCCGTACCGACCTGCTGATTCCCGCCAGCCAGCGCGACCTGATCAAGGCGCTCAAGGCCACCGGCAAGCCTTTGGTGCTGGTGCTGATGAACGGTCGGCCATTGTCGCTGCTGGAAGAAAACCAGCAGGCCGATGCGATCCTGGAAACCTGGTTCAGCGGCACCGAAGGTGGCAACGCCATCGCCGACGTGCTGTTCGGCGACTACAACCCGTCGGGCAAGCTGCCGATCACCTTCCCCCGCACCGTGGGGCAGATCCCGACCTACTACAACCACCTGACCATTGGCCGGCCGTTCACCCCGGGCAAGCCGGGCAACTACACCTCGCAGTACTTCGACGACACCACCGGCCCGCTGTTCCCGTTCGGCTATGGCCTGAGCTACACCAGCTTCAGCCTGTCGGACATGGCCCTGTCCTCCACCACCCTGAACAAGAGCGGCAAGCTCGACGCCAGCGTGACCGTGAAGAACACCGGCAAGCGTGACGGCGAAACCGTGGTGCAGCTGTACATCCAGGACGTCGCCGGGTCGATGATCCGCCCGATCAAGGAATTGAAGAACTTCCAGAAAGTCATGCTCAAGGCCGGTGAAGAGAAGTCCATACACTTCACCATCACCGAGGACGACCTGAAGTTCTACAACGCCCAGCTCAAGTACGCCGCGGAACCGGGCGACTTCAATGTGCAGATCGGCCTGGACTCCCAGGACGTCAAGCAACAGAGCTTCGAACTGCTCTGATGCCTGTCAGCGGCCGGCGCAAGACCTGCGCCGGCCGCCTTCCCTCCCTGCGCAATCGCGCAAATCGCTGCCATGTCTGTAGCCGCTGCCGAGCCTGCAAGGCTGCGACGATCTTCCGCCAAACCGCCACCGGCCTCGCGACCGCTGCGCGCTCGTTCGCAGCCAGCGCCAGTGGCTGCAATCAGCCGCGCCGGTCCAGCAGGTTGACCACCAGACGATCGACCCAGCCCCAGATCCGCTGCTTGATCCGCCGCCACAACGGCCGGTTGCGCCACTGCGCCAGGCTGATCTCTTCGCTCTGGGCGAAATCCGCCTCGAAACTCGCCGCTACCGCGCGGGTCAGCGACGGGTCCAGGGCTTCGAGGTTGGCTTCCAGGTTGAAGCGCAGGTTCCAGTGATCGAAGTTGCACGAGCCCACGCTAACCCAGTCGTCCACCAGGGCCATCTTCAAATGCAGAAAACGCGGCTGGTACTCGAAGATCCGCACGCCGGCCTTGAGCAGGCGCGGGTAGTAACGGTGCCCGGCATAGCGCACCGCCGGGTGATCGGTGTTCGGCCCGGTCAGCAGCAGGCGCACGTCGAGCCCCCGGGCCGCGGCCTTGCGCAATGAACGGCGCACCGACCAGGTGGGCAAGAAGTACGGCGTTGCCAGCCAGATGCGCTGCTGGCCGCTGTGCAGGGCGCGGATCAGAGAGTGCAGGATGTCGCGATGCTGGCGAGAGTCGGCATACGCCACCCGGCCCATGCCATGCCCCGAGTCAGGTATGCGCGGCAGATGGGGCAGGCCGAAATCCACACTGGGCTTCCAGGCGCCGCGGTGCAGGTTGGCACTCCATTGCCGGTCAAACAGCCGCTGCCAGTCACGCACCGCAGGGCCGGCAATCTCCACCATCACTTCATGCCAATCGCAGCTGTTGTCCTTGGGCTGCCAGAAATCATCGGTGACCCCGGTGCCGCCCACCATCGCCAGGGACTGGTCCACCAACAGCAGTTTGCGATGGTCGCGGTACAGGTTGAGCAGGCCCTGGCGCCATTTCAGGCGGTTGTAGAAGCGCAGTTCGACACCGGCATTGGTCAGGCGCAGGCGCAGGGGCTGGGAAAAGGCCAGGCTGCCGTAGTCGTCGAACAGGCAGCGCACCCGCACCCCGCGCTCGGCGGCCTGGACCAGGGCCTGGACCATGGCCTCGGCGCAGGCACCGGCCTCCACCAGATACAGCTCCAGCTCCACCTGCTCCTGGGCACGGACGATGGCCAGCAGCATGCGCGGAAAGAATTCGGGACCATCGATCAGCAACTCGAAGCGGTTGCCTTCACGCCAGGGGAACACCGCCGCGCGCATTTCAGCGCGCCGTGAAGATCAGCACCGCACCCACCGGCACCGAGAAACTGATGGCCGAAAGCCCCGCGAGCTTGCGCAGGCTGTCCAGCCCCGGGGCCAGGTTGAAGTCTTCGGCGTTGAGCACCAGGGGTTCCAGGGTCACCACCTGAAAGCGCCGGTCATCCAGGCGGGTGGCCAGCAGTTCGGCGTTGTACGTGTGTTCCTGGCCGTGCAGGGTCACGGTGACCGGCAGCAGCAGCTCGATCTGCGCACCGGGAGCCAGGTCGTTGATCGGGCGCAGGTTGATCTGCGCGGTGATCTGCGCCTCGGGAAACTGCTGCACCTGGAACAGTTCCTGGCGCATGCGTTCATCGCGCAGAGGAATGCCGCTGCTGACCGAGTCCAGCTCGATCTGCAGCAGCGCCTGGCCCTTGCCATCGACCTTGCCATGCAGCACCAGGAAGCGCTGGACTTCGGAAATATTGGCGTTCTTGGTGGAGACGAAGGACACGCGGGATGACTCGTTGTCCAGGTACCAGTTGGCCTGGACCGGCAGCGCCAGTACCCCGAGCAGGCTGAGAAGTAGGCGGATCGGCGTACGCATGCAAGCTCCCTTGAACAGAAGGCGCCACCTTAACCGGCTGCCGTAAGGCTGGCAAACGCCGTGCTCGGGCGGCGCCCTGCGATAGAGTTGCACGCCGTGCCTTTGGTTCAGGGACAGTCCTGCGGCGCTCGCAGCGGGCGGACCAAGGCCTTGGCCGGTGCGCCGCTGCCAGTCAGGCAAACCCCGGAGGCAACGTGGCGCGAATGGCATTGCCCGCCGGCGCGGCCGGAGAACGGCTCAGGCGAGGCTTTTCTGCAGTTGTTCGACGGTGGCGGCCAGCAGCCCCAAATGACGATTGCGCACCTGCTCGACGCAGCTCAGGTCCATCGGCCAATGCAGGGCGATGCTACCGATCACCCGCCCCTCGGCCTGCAGTGGCAAGGCCACGGCGCGAATCAGAAAAGGCAGGCGCACCGGGTATTCCCAGTGGCCTTCAGTTCGCTGGCCAAACCCCAGGTGCTGGGATTGGGCGCAGGCCTGTTGCTGCTCTTCGACCGGTACGCGCTCGCGCTCGGCCAGCCGCTGGACTTCAGCGCTGGCCAGGGCCCCCAGGCAGGCCTTGCCCATGGCCGAATGAAACAGGCTGGCATGCTGGCCGACAATCCGGCTGTTGTTCGGGTAGCGCTTGCGCAACACCTGGGGCACCGCGCTTTCCAGGACTTCCAGGTGCTCGCCGTCGAAACTCGACAAGTCGCTGACCAGCCCGGTGCGTGCACTCAATTCCAGCAACCAGGGCGCCGCCTGCTCCACCAGGCGGCGCTTGAAGCGTTGTCGGCTGTCACCGAACAGGCTGCGCGCGCTCAAGCGATAGCGCCGGTCACTCAAGCCCCGGTAGATCCAGCCCTGCTCCTGCAAGGTCAGCAACATGCGCGACACCGTCGCCTTGGGCAGCCCGGTCAGGTAGTGCAACTCCTCCAGCCCCAGGGCCTGGTGCTGACCGAGTAACTCGACAATCGCCAAGGCCCGTTCCACGGAACGCACACTGCCGCTTTCGACCTTGCTGGCCATGGTCCGAACTCCCTGACTTGAAAATGGGTAAAGCCGTTACCCAGCAAGATGCGGGCCTCAGGAGCCTAGCAGCGACGCTTGCCTGGTTACAGCAGATTACCTGGCGGGCGCTGGCGCACCCATTGCGTCAGTTGTTCATGGGCATGAGCCAGCTGCAGCACAGCATGGTCGGCCTGGGCCGGACCGATGATCTGCATGCCCATGGGCCGGCCCGCCAGATTGAATCCCACCGGAATGCTGATGCTGGGCAGGCCGGCCAGGGTCGGACCGATCACCACTTCCATCCAGCGATGATAGGTATCCATTTCCTGCCCATCGATCTGCCTTGGCCAGGCCTGCCGTGCATCGAAAGGGAACACCTGGGCCGTGGGCAACAGCAGAAAATCGTAACGCTCGAACAATCGCTGCAAGGCGCGGTACCAGTCGCTGCGACTCTGGGACGCGCGGTACACATCCGCAGCGCTCAGGTTGGCGGCCCCCTCCACTTCCCAGCGGGCCTCGGGCTTGAGCCAGCGGCGTTTGTCCGGGTCGCCGTGCAACAGCCCCAGGGAGCCCTGGACCAGCCAGTGCCGGTGCACCAGCCAGCAGTCCCACAACTGCGCCATGGAGAAATCCGGCTGGCAGCTTTCCACTTCACAGCCCAGCCGGGTGAAGTCGGCCAAAGCCTTTTCACACAGGCTCAATATCCCCTGCTCCATGGCCAGGTAGCCGTTGTAGTCCCCCAACCAGCCCAGGCGCAGGCCCCGCACGTCACGCTGCAGAGGCGCCTGCAACAGCGCCGGTTCCTCCTTGAGAGACAAGGGCACCCGCGGATCGTAACCGGCCTGGGTGCTCAACAGCCGCGCCACATCGGCTACGGTGCGTCCCATCGGCCCTTCGGTAGCCAGTTGCTGCACGAACAGTTCCGGGGTCGGGCCGAACGGCACCCGCCCCTGGGAAGGGCGCATGCCGAACAGGTTGTTGAAGGCCGCCGGATTGCGCAACGAGCCCATCATGTCGCTGCCATCGGCCACCGGCAGCATGCGCAGGGCCAGGGCCACTGCCGCCCCGCCGCTGCTGCCGCCGGCGCTCAGGCTGCTGTCGTAGGCATTGCCGGTGGTGCCGAACAGCTGGTTGTAGGTATGGGAGCCCAGGCCGAACTCCGGCACGTTGCTCTTGCCGACGATGATCGCGCCACTGGCCCGCACCCGGGCCACACTGATGGCGTCCACCTGGGGCACCTGTTCGGCGAACAGCGGCGAACCCAGGCTGGTGGTCAGCCCCGCGGTGGCTGCCAGATCCTTGATCGCCTGGGGCATGCCATGCATCCAGCCCATGGACTGCCCCCGGTCCAGTTGCCGGTCGCGCTCGTCGGCCCGGGCCAGCAACTCGCCCGGATCGCCCAGGGACACCAGCGCATTGAAATGCGGGTTGTAGCGCTCGATCTGTTGCAGGTAGGCCTGCATCACCTCGCGGCAGGACAGCTCGCGCGCATGGATCGCCCTGGACAGCGCCAGGGCGTCCAGCTCGACGATGGACTCGCAGGCCACGGCATCGCTGTGCTGAATCAAGACTCGCCTCCCAGGGTCAGGGCATCGGGCTTGGTGTCCCGGACCGCGTCGTACATGCAATAGATGCCCAGCAGACTGAAGATCGAAGTCGCCAGGACATAGAAGGACGGCGCCACCGGCGTGGCCATGACCCGGCTCAGCCAGGTCACGATCAACGGCGCGAAACCGCCAAACAGCATCACCGCCAGGTTATACGCCACGGAGACGCCAGTGGAACGCACCTCGATGGGAAACTGCTCGGCCAGGGCGGTGGGAGCAGGACCGAAGAAACCGCCAATGGCGCCACACAGCAGGATCTGCATCACCAGCAGGCGCTCGATGGACGGCGCGGCGGCGACCCACACATACAAGGGATAGACCATGATGAAAAACGCCAGGGTGAAGGCCGCCAGCACCGGACGCCGGCCGATCCGGTCCGACAGCGCCCCGGAAAAGGGGATCACCAGGGTCATCAGGGCCACGGCGAACATCTGCACCAGCAGCACCTGATCCAGGGGCAGGCCGAGGTTGGCGTGGGCGAAGGTCGGCATGTTCACCAGCACCACGTAGAAGGACACGGTGCTGCCGCTGCACAAGCCCATGGACACCAGAATCGCCCGGCGCTGGCTCGACACCACCTGCCATAACCCCGGCCCATTGCCCCGCACCTGCTTGCGCGCCTCGATGAAGGCCTCCGGCTCTTCCATGTACTTGCGGATCCACAGGCCCACCGGACCGATCAGCAGGCCGATCACGAACGGCAGGCGCCAGCCCCAGAGATCCAGGGTCTGGGGCGAAAAGAAGTGGGTCACCGCCGCCACCATCGCCGCCCCGCTGAACACCGCCAGACACTGGCCGACCAGTTGCCAGGAACCGTACAGGCCCTTCTTGTGGGCCGGCGCACTCTCCACCAGGTAAGCCGTGGCGCTGGCATACTCCCCTCCGGTGGCAAAGCCCTGGAGCATGCGCGCCACCACGATCAGCAGTGGCGCGCCAACGCCAATGGCCGCGTAGTTGGGGGCAAACACGATCATCGCGATGGCCAGGGTCATCAGTTGGATGATCACCATCATCGCGGCCTTGCGGCCTTTGCGATCGGAGTAGATCCCCAGCAGCACACCGCCCACCGGACGCATGAAAAAGCCCACGCCGAAGGTGGCCAGGGCCATCAGCAGCGAGGTGTATTCATCCTCCGCCGGAAAGAACTGGCGGGCGACGAAGCTGGCGAGAAAGCCATAGACGATGAAGTCGTACCATTCCAGGGCGTTGCCGACGACGGCGGCAACCACCTGCCGGGTCTTGGAAGCAGCGGGGCTCGAAGTGCTCATGGGAAGTTCCTTGGATACTTTTGAGCCTTGGGCCAGGCTCGGAAAAGTGCCGGGCGCCGACAACGCCCGGGGTGCTCGGAAACGCAGGAACGACAGGGGTCAGGAGGGCTTGAGCCAGCTTTCCGCGAGGGCAGCCCAATAGGCCGCGCCGGTCAGCAGGATGTCGTCGTTGAAGTCGTAACCCGGGTTATGCACCATCGGCTGCGCCACACCGTTGCCGATGAACAGGTAGCTGCCGGGGCAGCGTTGCAGCATCCAGCCGAAGTCCTCGCTGCCCATCAGCTTGGGGGTGTTGCCGTCGACCGCCTCGGCCCCCACCAGCTCGACCCCGACCCGCCGGGCGAACTCGGTTTCTTCCGGGCTGTTGATCAGCACCGGATAAGCCGGGCGATGCTCGATGCTGGCGCGGCAGCCAAAGCTTTCGGCCTGGGTGCGGATGATCGCCTTGACCCGCTCCAGCATCTGCTCGCGCACCGGTGCATTGAGGGCCCGCAGGCTCAGGCGCAACAGCGCCTGCTGGGGAATCACGTTGGCCGCCTCGCCGGCCTGCAGGGCACCGACCGTCACCACCGCGGCTTCCTGAGCGTCGATATTGCGTGCCACCACGGTCTGCAAGGCCATCACCATGCTCGCCGCCGCCACTAGCGGGTCCACCGCCAGGTGCGGCATGGAGCCATGGCCGCCGACGCCTTCGACTATCACCTCGAGCAGATCCTGGGAGGCCATCATCGGCCCCTCGCGAAACCCCAGGTGCCCGGCCGGCAGCCCGGGCATGTTGTGCAGGCCGAATAGCGCATCACAGGGGAAGCGCTCCAGCAGGCCATCGGCAAGCATCGCCTCGGCGCCGCCCTGGCCCTCTTCGGCGGGCTGGAAGATCAGGTTCAGGGTGCCGTCGAACGTTCGGGTCGCGGCCAGGTAGCGCGCCGCCCCCAGCAGGATGGTGGTGTGGCCGTCATGCCCGCAGGCATGCATGCAACCGCCATGGCGACTGCTGTAGGGAACCCCGGTGTTCTCGATGATCGGCAAGGCGTCCATGTCCGCCCGTAGCCCCAGGGTGCGGGTGCCCGTGCCGTTGCGCAGAACCCCAACGACCCCGGTGCGGCCAACGCCGGTATGCACCTGGTAACCCCACTCCTCCAGGCAACGCGCCACCAGCGCCGAGGTGCGCTGTTCCTCGAACCCCAGTTCCGGGTGGGCATGAATGTCGTGCCGGATGGCCCGCAGGTCGCCGGCAATGTCATTGAGCCAGGCAAGGATGTGCTGGTGTCGGGTCATGGCGTATCTCCTCTGGGCCGGGTGGCTTCCCGTTCTTGTTGTCGGAGCGCTGCACGAGGGGCCGGACCTGCTCGAAGCGCTGCGTCAGATAACCGCGCGGCGCAGCACAGGACAATCAAATGTGGTTCCACTGCATGGAACACATCATTGATAGCGCAGCTTGATCGAGGATCAGGGATCGAGGCGGCAGCCTTCGCGGGGGCCCAGCCAGGAGGCGCTGTGGGTCCGTCCCAGGGCGCTGGCGGTGACTCGCCGGGCCTGCGGCTCATCATCGAAACCGCTGATGGGCAGGTACTGGCGCACGGAGGCGCGGCAGTCCTCGGCAGGTTGTTGCATGACGTAACGGCAGGAGCAGTACTCCTTGGCGGTGTAGGCCCCGAGGATGTCGGGAAAGGCCTGCAGCGCCACCCGCTGCTGCCAGCCCCAGCCCAGCAGCAGGAGCAGCGCCAGCAGCAACAGGCCGAGCAGCGGATGACGGCGCACCCAGGCCCGGCGCTTCATGGCGGACTCGGTTCGGGAAAAGCCGCCAGGACCCGCTTGAGCAGCTCGTTGTGCCGATAGCTGCCATCACGGTCGTCGCCATAGCGCACGATCACCAGGCGCTCGGCGGGCAGGATGTACAGCGCCTGGCCCCAGTGTCCCAGCGCCGCATAAGTGTCCGCCGGCGCATCCGGCCAGGGCCGGGGCGCACCGTCCACCGCGCGGTTGAGCCACCAGTGCCCGCCCGCCACGGCCACGTCCTGGTTGGCCCGGTAGCCGGCAAAGGGGGTGCGACAGAATTCGACCCAGGCCTTGGGCAGCAATTGCCGGTCGCGCCAGCGGCCATCGCGCTGCATCAACAGGCCGATCCGCGCCAGATCCCGAGCCGTCAGGTACAGGTAGGACGAAGCAACGAAGGTGCCGGCCGCGTCGCGTTCCCACACGGCATGGCTGATTCCCAGGGGTTCGAACAGCGCGTGCCAGGGGTAGTCCGCGTAGCGCTCGGGCCCCACTATCCCCCGCAGACTGGCCGCCAGCAGGTTGCTGTCGCCACTGGAGTAGCGAAACACCTGCCCCGCCGGCGCGGCCGTCGCCTGCTGCGCGGCGAATGCGGCCATGTCCCGGTGGCCCCGGGTGTAGAGCATGGCCACCACCGAGGAGTTGAGCGGTGCGTATTCGTAGTCTTCCTGCCAGTCCAGGCCCGAGGCCCAGTGCAGCAAGTCGGCCAGGGTGATGCGCGGATGCCGCTGCAGCGCCGGGTAATACTGTGCGGCAGGGTCCTGCAGCTGGAAGCGGCCTTCACCGAAGGCAACGCCCAGCACCACCGCCAGCAGACTCTTGCTGGCCGACCAGATGAGATGGGGAGTCTGCGGTCCGGTGGTGCCGGCATAGCGCTCGTAAAGCAACTGGCCATCGCGGATCACCAGCAAGGCGTCGGTGCGAATGCCTTGCCGGGACTCTTCATCTCTGGGCTCGAAGGCGTAGTCCTCCAGAGCCTTGAGCCCCGGGCCGCTGACGGCCGGGCCCCAACTCCATTGCTCCACCGGCCATTCCTCGGCCCAGGCCGGCAAGTAGAGGCACACAAGCAATGCCAGCAAGATCGGGGCCTTGGCCATGGATGACACTCAAGTGACGTCAGCGGCCGAGCCTAGTCCAGGCGGATGACAGTTTCACTGCAAGTGCCTTCGTTTGTTGGCGCTGGCTGGCCAGCGAAGGCGTCATCGTGCCTTGCGCGAGGCTCTCGGGCCCATTCGCCGGCAAGCCGACTCCTACGCAAGGGCGCGCCGTTGCTAAAACGAGGCCAGGGCTTTGGCCAGGCGTTGTTCCCGAGCGCTGGCGGCCAGGTCCAGCAGGGCTTGGTCCCGGGACCATTGGCTGCGCCAAGGCTCAGGACCCTTGGCGAATGCGGCGTCGATTTCAGGCCGCAATACCTGGAACTGGGTGAACAGACCGCCCAACAGAATGTGCCCGCCACTCAAGGAAGGATTCTGCCGACTGACTTCGGCACAGCCTGCCAGCAACCCCAGCAGTTGCAATTGCAACGTCTGCGGCCAGCCGCTGTCCTGGCCCACGCCGTACAGCCAGGCGAGCATGGCGCTCAGGACGTAGGTGTCTTCCAGGGTCCGGAAGGGTTTGACATAGGCGTCCCAGCCATCGCCGGCGAGCAGTTCGCAGGCGGCGTTGTCCAGCAACAGGCAGCCATGGCTGATCTCCGGCATCAGGCCGATGGCCGGCTGGGTCTGGACCTTGACCCCCGGTTCCCCGGCGTAGACCACGGTCAGGCGCAATGCCGCCCGCTCACCCGGGGCCTCGCTGCGGGCCGCCACCAGCAGCCAGTCAGCGGCATCGCCAGCGGTGACGAAATCCTTGCGTCCGCTCAGACGCAAGTCCTCCAGGCGGGTCTGCATGTCCGCCGGACGCAGGCTGCGGCGTTCGGTCGCGCATAAAGCCCCCAGGCTGAGCGGCGCGCTGGGCCACAACATGCGCAATGCCGCCTGGTAACCCACCAGGAAAGCCAGCCCCGGGGTGCTCATCAGGCGCCCGCCGCGCACCGCCAGCTCAAACGGCGTGAACGTTCCCAGATGGCTCAGCAAAGCCCCATAACCCTCGGCCAGGTCAGGGTTGGCGGGCAGTCGTTCACGGCTCTCGAGCAGGGCTTGCCAGGGCATTCGGAGGTCCTCAGGGGCTGTCATACAAGCATCACCAAAGCTTCATGGTGATGACACCGGGGCTACATAGCCTGACTTTGCACAACAAAGTCGATTGGCTGCAACCCAAGGCGGGTCAGTGGCCCGCACGGAGATTCACGATGACTCAGATCGCCCGCATCAGCGACACCGGCATTGAACGCCGCCTGCAAGCCGAACGCCTGATCGGCGCCCAGGCCTTGCAGGAAGCACAGGCCCTGCGTTTCAACGTCTTCAGTGGCGAGTTCAACGCCAAGCTCAAGGGCGCGGAACTGGGTCTGGACATGGATGACTATGATGCCCATTGCAGCCATATCGGTGTACGGGACCTGAACACCGGGCGCCTGGTGGCCACCACCCGTCTGCTGGACCACCAGGCCGCCAGCAGCCTGGGGCGCTTCTACAGCGAAGAAGAATTCAGCCTGCATGGCCTGGTGCAGCTCAAGGGCCCGATCCTGGAGATCGGCCGCACCTGCGTCGACCCGGCCTACCGCAACGGCGGCACCATTGCCGTGCTCTGGGGCGAACTGGCGGAGGTCCTCAACCAGGGCGGCTACAGCTACCTGATGGGCTGCGCCAGCATCCCCATGCAGGATGGCGGCGTACAGGCCCAGGCGATCATGCAGCGCCTGCGCGAACGCTACCTGTGCACCGAACACCTGCGGGCCGAACCGAAGAAGCCGCTGCCGAGCCTGGACATTCCGTCCAACGTGATCGCCGAGATGCCGCCGCTGCTCAAGGCCTACATGCGCCTGGGAGCGAAAATCTGCGGCGAGCCATGCTGGGACGAAGACTTCCAGGTCGCCGACGTCTTCATCCTGCTCAAGCGTGACGAGTTGTGCCCGCGCTACGCCCGGCACTTCAAGGCGGCGGTCTGATGCGCCGGCTGCGGGTCTACGGGCGCATCGCCCGGGTACTGCTGGTGGTGGCGCTGGGGCTGAGCATGGCCAGTATCTTCGGTCTGCTGGAGCGCCTGGGGGTGGCCAACTCCATGGTCCGGCGCCAGCGCTGGTCGCGCTTCTTCATGGCGCGCCTGAGCAATGCCCTGCCCTTCCAGATCTCGGTACACGGCGAGTTGCCCGGGCAGCCAATGCTCTGGGTCAGCAACCATGTGTCCTGGACCGACATTCCGCTGCTGGGCATGCTCACGCCGCTGTCCTTCCTGTCCAAGGCCGAGGTGCGTACCTGGCCGGTGGCCGGCTGGCTGGCGGCCAAGGCCGGCAGCCTGTTCATCCGCCGCGGGGCCGGTGACAGCCAGCTGATCCGCAAGCAGATGACCCGCCACCTGCAGGAACAGCATCCATTGCTGCTGTTCCCCGAAGGCACCACCACCGACGGCCATGGCCTGCGGACTTTCCACGGCCGCCTGCTGGCCAGTGCCATCGACGCCGAAGTGTCGCTGCAACCGGTGGCGATCCGTTATTTGCGCGATGGCCAGATCGATACCCTGGCGCCCTTCATTGGTGACGACGACCTGCTCTCGCATTTGATGCGGCTGTTCGCCAATGATCGGGGCCAGGTGGAGATTCATCTGCTCAAGCCAATTGCCTGCCAGGGCCAGGAGCGTGCGGCACTGGCCTTTCAGGCACAGCAAGCGGTGCAAAAAGCACTATTTGGCGACGTTACCCAACCCGCCGAACCACGTCGCAGCGGCGAACTGGTCGCCGCCTGAACCACACGTAGGAGCCGGCTTGCCGGCGAAGATGCCGTTGAAGCTTTCGTCGGCAAGCCGACTCCTACCGAGGGGACGTTCGTCAGGGTAACTGGATGTGCTGCACGGCGAACGACTGCAATTGCGGGTAAAAATCGCGGAAATCTTCGCTCAACGGCCGATACAGGCGCTCCAGTTCCCCCATCGCCGCAGTCAGCTCCTCCGGTTGCGACAAGCGCCGGGCAATCCCGCGCAACACCTGCTCCAGCACCTGGAAATCCCGATAGGAACCCAACCAGTCATCCGCCGCCATGTAGGGCGCTATCTGCGCCAGGCGCCCGGGCAACTGTGGCTCGGCCGCCAGCACCCGATACACGTCGGCGGTGAACTGCTGCAAGGGACGATCGGCATACTCGGCCCAGTCCCGAGCCAGGCAATGGTCGAAGAACACGTCGATGACGATGCCGGCATAGCGCCGCCGGGTCAGGGAAAAACGCGACAGCGCCGCGCTCACCAGCGGGTGGCTGTCGGTGTAGGTGTCGATGCGCCGATGCAGCTGGATCGCCGCCTCGACTTCAGGGGCAAACTGCCCTTGCAGGCGGCCTTTGACGAAATCGCCATACAGGCTGCCCAGTAATTGACCCGGACGCTGGCCGCCAAGGTGTAGATGTGCGAGATAATTCATTCGCGCAGCTTAGCACCGCGCCCAACATATCGTTATAACCCGATATACCGATAAGCAATGATTTAAGATCAAAATCATATTGGCATATCGCGAAATAACGATTTAAATTTCGCCTCATCGCGATACAACGTTTTACGGAAAACGAGCACCGCCATGTCCCTCGACCTCGACGAAATAATAAAAGCCCTGGCACATCCGGTTCGCAGGGAAATCCTGCACTGGCTGAAAGACCCGACAGTCGAATTTCCCGATCAGGCTCACAGCAATGAGCACGGCGTGTGCGCCGGACAGATCGATCAACGCTGCGGCCTGTCGCAGTCGACCGTTTCCGCCCACCTCGCCACCCTGCAGCGCGCAGGCCTGATCAGCAGCCGGAAAGTCGGCCAATGGCATTTTTTCAAACGCAATGAGGAAGTCATCCAGCAGTTCCTCACGCAAATGAGCCAACAGCTCTAGACCTGACAAGGACCCGACAATGCCCCTTTCACTCATCATCCTGGCCTTGAGCGCCTTCGCCATCGGCACTACCGAGTTCGTCATCATGGGGCTTCTGCCCGATGTCGCAGCGGACCTCGGCGTGTCGATTCCCGGCGCTGGCTGGCTGGTCACCGGCTACGCCCTGGGTGTGGCCATCGGTGCGCCGTTCATGGCCCTGGCCACTGCCCGCTTGCCACGCAAGGCGGCGCTGGTGGCGCTGATGGGAATCTTCATTGTCGGCAACCTGCTGTGCGCACTGGCCAGTGATTACAACGTGCTGATGTTCGCCCGGGTGATCACCGCGCTGTGCCACGGTGCCTTCTTCGGTATCGGTTCAGTGGTGGCCGCCGGCCTGGTGCCCGCCAACAAGCGCGCCTCGGCCGTGGCCCTGATGTTCACCGGCCTGACCCTGGCCAACGTCCTTGGCGTTCCGCTGGGCACAGCCTTGGGCCAGGCAGCCGGCTGGCGCTCGACCTTCTGGGCGGTGACGGTGATCGGCGTGATCGCGCTGATCGGCCTGTTGCGCTTTTTGCCGGCCAAGCGCGATGAGGAAAAACTCGACATGGGTGCGGAACTGGCCGCCCTCAAGGGCGCCGGAATCTGGCTGTCCCTGAGCATGACCGCGCTGTTCGCCGCGTCGATGTTCACCCTCTTCACCTACGTTGCGCCGCTGCTCGGCGATGTCACCGGCGTCTCGCCCCAGGGCGTGACCTGGACCCTGCTGCTGATCGGCCTGGGCCTGACCCTGGGCAACATCATCGGCGGCAAGCTGGCGGACAAGCGCCTGGGCGCCACCCTGATCGGCGTGTTCGCGGCCATGGCGGTGGTTTCCACCGTGCTGACCTGGACCAGCGTGGCGTTGATTCCCACCGAGATCACCCTGTTCCTCTGGGCCACCGCTTCGTTTGCCGCGGTGCCGGCGCTGCAGGTCAATGTGGTGACCTTCGGCAAGGCCGCGCCAAACCTGGTTTCGACCCTGAACATCGGCGCCTTCAACATCGGCAACGCCCTGGGCGCCTGGGTCGGCGGCAGCGTCATCGCCCACGGTTTCGGCCTCACCAGCGTACCGCTGGCGGCTGCGGTGCTGGCGATCCTGGCCCTGCTGGTGACGCTGATTACCTTTCGCCAGGGCGGCAACGCCGAACTGGCTGCTGCAACCCACTGATCCGACTCTTTTCTCTATAGAAGGCTGCATTCCATGACCACTCTGTTTGATCCGATCAAGATCGGCGACCTCGAACTGTCCAACCGCATCATCATGGCCCCGCTGACCCGCTGCCGCGCCGACGCCGGCCGCGTGCCCAACGCGCTGATGGCCGAGTACTACGTGCAGCGGGCTTCCGCTGGCCTGATCCTCAGCGAAGCCACCTCGGTCACCCCGATGGGCGTCGGCTACCCGGATACCCCCGGCATCTGGTCCAACGACCAGGTGCGTGGCTGGGCCAACGTGACCAAGGCGGTGCATGGCGCCGGCGGCAAGATCTTCCTGCAGCTGTGGCACGTGGGGCGGATTTCCCACCCGTCCTACCTGGACGGCGAAACCCCGGTGGCCCCGAGCGCCATCCAGCCCAAGGGCCATGTCAGCCTGGTGCGTCCTCTGGCCGACTACCCGACCCCGCGGGCCCTGGAAACCGCTGAGATCGCCGACATCGTCGAGGCTTACCGGGTCGGCGCGGAAAACGCCAAGGCCGCCGGTTTCGATGGCGTGGAAATCCACGGCGCCAACGGTTACCTGCTGGATCAGTTCCTGCAAAGCAGCACCAACCAGCGCACCGACCAGTACGGCGGCTCCCTGGAGAACCGTGCCCGCCTGCTGCTGGAAGTCACCGACGCGGCCATCGAGATCTGGGGCGCCGGGCGGGTGGGTGTGCACCTGGCACCTCGCGCCGACTCCCATGACATGGGCGACGCCAACCTGGCGGAAACCTTCACCTACGTCGCCCGCGAACTGGGCAAGCGCGGCATCGCCTTTATCTGCTCGCGCGAGAAAGAAGGCGCCGACAGCCTGGGCCCGCAACTGAAAGAAGCCTTCGGCGGCCCGTACATCGCCAACGAACGCTTCACCAAGGACAGCGCCAACGCCTGGCTGGCCGCCGGCAAGGCTGACGCCGTGGCCTTCGGCGTGCCCTTTATCGCCAACCCGGATCTGCCCGCGCGCTTGAAGGCCGACGCGCCGTTGAACGAGGCGCATCCGGAAACCTTCTATGGCAAAGGTCCGGTGGGCTACATCGACTACCCGACGCTGTAAGCCGTCCCCGGTAAACCAAAAAGCCCCGGCTCTCGCGAGCCGGGGCTTTTTGCCGAACATGCCGCAGTTGCCCGGGCCGATCAGGGCCATCCCCTTGATCGGCTGTTCTGCGCCTTTGGACGGTGAAGGGTTCACACTCATTCACACACCCGCAACAAAATCCCTACAAAATACGTAGCTCGCTATCTATCAAGATGCGGCCAGCCCGTATATAAAAGCACCCCATCGCGATGGCGAGCGCGGGAGTGGGTATCCGTCGCGGTAAGTCTTGACACAATTGGATTCAATTACGCATGTTGTCTTAATGACGCAAGTTCGGGCTCAAGCGCAACATATCCAGCCCGATGTCGATCCAGCGCTCTGCCTCGGTGTGCAGGGCGAAGCTCTCAGGGGCCAGCAGCCATTGGTAAAGGATGCCATCGATAAAGGCACGCATGCTGATAGCCGCCCGTTGCGTATCAAGATCTTCGGGCAATTGCCCGCGATTCACTGCATTGGTCAGCGCCAGCTCAATACGCACGTTGCACTCCAGGCTGGCGGTGCGACGCTGGCGCCGCAGGTCGCACATTTCATCGGTGAATTCGCACTTATGAAACAGAATTTCATTAATGCGTCGGGTTTTCGGGTCCAGGGCCACTTGATGGAACAAATGAATCAGCAACTTGCGCATCCAACCCAACGGATCCAATTCATCTACATTCTCACTGGCGGCAGCCATCTCATCCAAAGGTTCACGCAGGCTGTCGAGCATGGCCTGGACCAGATCGGCCTTATTGTTGAAATGCCAATAGATGGCACCCCGCGTCACCCCCGCCAACGCGGCGATATCGGCCAGGGTAGTACGCGCCACGCCGCGCTCGTAAAAGGCCTTTTCAGCGGCCTCGAGTATCTGGCTGCGAGTTTCTTGAGCTTCCTCTTTGGTACGACGGACCATGGCAGTAAAACCTCGATCAGGATCTTTCAGCGATGCGTGAAGACCTTCTGAATAAATATGGAACGGCCTCTCGGGGGCCGTTTGCCCAGCCTACAATTCAACACCTACAGGGGCTTGTGTAACCGGATGGGTACGCCGCCAGGGTATTTACAAACAGCCGCGAACGTAAGTATATTCCTTAGCAAGCTACTAATCCACTCAGCCAACTCTTTCTTACTTTCCACTTTTCTTGTGCGCATCTTGCGTGCCTGACCCGAGGATCTTCATGCAACTCAAGCCAGCTGTTACCGCTCTGGTCACTGCCGTCGCCCTGGCATCGCTGCTCAGCGGATGTAAAAAGGAAGAGGCGGCGCCAGCCCCTCAAGCTCCTCAGGTCGGCGTCGTCACCCTGCAACCACAAGCCTTTACCCTGACTTCCGAACTACCGGGGCGGACCACAGCGTTCCGTATCGCCGAAGTTCGTCCGCAGGTAAATGGGATCATTCTTAAGCGCCTGTTCAAAGAAGGCGGGGACGTCAAGGAAGGTCAGCAGCTTTATCAGATCGATCCATCGGTCTATGAGGCAACGCTGAAGAGTGCCGAGGCCAATCTGCAATCGACCAAGTCGATTTCCGATCGCTACAAGCAACTGGTCAACGAGCAGGCCGTGAGCCGCCAGGAATACGACACCGCCGTGGCCAACCGCCTGCAGTCGGAAGCCGCCCTGCAAAGCGCTCAGATCAACCTGCGCTTCACCAAAGTGCTGGCGCCGCTGACCGGTCGCATCGGCCGTTCCTCGGTGACCGAAGGCGCCCTGGTCAGCAACGGCCAAGCCAATGCCATGGCGGTGATCCAGCAACTGGACCCGATCTACGTCGACGTCACCCAGTCCTCGGTGGAACTCCTGGAACTGCGCCGCGAGCTGGAAAGCGGGCGCCTGCAGAAAGTCGGCGACAACGCCGCCAAGGTCAAACTGACCCTGGAAGACGGCAGCCAGTACAAGCTCGACGGCAAACTGGAGTTCTCCGAAGTCTCGGTGGACGAAACCACCGGCTCGGTGACCCTGCGCGCCGTGTTCCCCAACCCTCAGCACACCCTGCTGCCGGGCATGTTCGTCCACGCCCAGCTGCAAGCCGGGGTCAACAGTGCGGCGATCCTGGCCCCACAACAAGGCGTGACCCGCGACTTGAAAGGCACCCCGACCGCCCTGGTGGTTGGCCCGGACAACAAGGTCGAGCTGCGCCAGCTCAAGGCCAGCCGCACCGTCGGCAGCCAGTGGCTGGTGGAAGACGGCCTGAAAGCCGGCGACCGGCTGATCACCGAAGGCCTGCAATTCGTCAAGCCGGGCATTGAAGTCAAGGCCAGCGAAGCCACCAACGTAGCCGCGAAAAACCCGGCCCCTGCACAGGCAACCGACAAAGCTGCAGGCGGCAAAGGGGAGTAAACCATGTCGAAATTTTTTATCGACCGTCCGATCTTCGCCTGGGTTATTGCCCTGGTGATCATGTTGGTCGGGGCTCTATCGATCCTCAAATTGCCGATCAACCAGTACCCGAGCATCGCCCCGCCAGCGATCGCCATCTCCGTGACCTACCCGGGCGCTTCCGCACAGACCGTGCAGGACACCGTGGTCCAGGTGATCGAGCAGCAGCTCAACGGTATCGACAACCTGCGCTACGTGTCCTCGGAAAGTAACTCCGACGGCAGCATGACCATCACCGCGACCTTCGAGCAGGGCACCAACTCCGACACCGCGCAGGTCCAGGTGCAGAACAAGCTCAACCTGGCCACCCCGCTGCTGCCGCAAGAAGTGCAGCAACAGGGTATCCGCGTGACCAAGGCGGTGAAGAACTTCCTGCTGGTGATCGGCGTGGTGTCCGAGGACGGCAGCATGTCCAAGGACGACCTGTCGAACTACATCGTGTCGAACATGCAGGACCCGATCTCGCGGACCGCGGGCGTCGGTGACTTCCAGGTGTTCGGTGCCCAGTACGCCATGCGCATCTGGCTCGACCCGGCCAAGCTGAACAACTTCAACCTGACCCCGGTGGACGTGAAGACCGCGGTGGCCGCGCAGAACGTCCAGGTATCGTCCGGCCAGCTCGGCGGCCTGCCCGCCCTGCCCGGCCAGCAACTCAATGCCACGATCATCGGCAAGACCCGCCTGCAGACTGCCGAGCAGTTCAAGGCGATCCTGCTGAAGGTCAACAAGGACGGCTCGCAAGTGCGCCTGGGCGATGTCGCGGACGTGGCCCTGGGTGGCGAGAACTACGCCATCAGCGCCCAGTTCAACGGCAAGCCGGCCTCCGGCCTGGCGGTGAAACTGGCCAACGGCGCCAACGCCCTGGACACCGCCAAGGCGCTGCGCAAGACCATCAGCGACCTGGAACCCTTCTTCCCGCAAGGCATGAAGGTGGTATTCCCCTACGACACCACGCCCGTGGTCACCGAATCCATCAAGGGCGTGGTCGAGACCCTGGTGGAAGCGATCGTCCTGGTGTTCCTGGTGATGTTCCTGTTCCTGCAGAACTTCCGCGCCACGGTGATCACCACCATGACGGTGCCGGTGGTACTGCTGGGAACCTTCGGCATCCTCGCGGCGGCCGGTTTCAGCATCAACACCCTGACCATGTTCGGCATGGTGCTGGCCATCGGCTTGCTGGTGGACGACGCCATCGTCGTGGTGGAAAACGTCGAACGGGTGATGCACGAGGAAGGCCTGTCGCCCAAAGAGGCCACGAAGAAATCCATGGGCCAGATCCAGGGCGCCCTGGTGGGTATTGCCCTGGTGCTGTCCGCGGTACTGCTGCCCATGGCGTTCTTCAGCGGCTCCACCGGGGTGATCTACAAGCAGTTCTCGATCACCGTGGTTTCGGCCATGGCCCTGTCGGTCCTGGTGGCCCTGATCTTCACCCCGGCGCTGTGCGCCACCATGCTCAAGCCTGTCATCCCGGGGCATCACGCGGAGAAACGCGGCTTCTTCGGCTGGTTCAACCGCACCTTCGATCGCAGCGTGAAAAGCTACGAGCGCGGCGTGGGCAACATGCTGCGCCACAAGGCCCCGTACCTGCTGGCCTATGTCTTGATCGTCCTGGGCATGATCTGGCTGTTCACCCGCATTCCGACCGCGTTCCTGCCGGAAGAAGACCAGGGCGTACTGTTCGCCCAGGTACAGACCCCTGCCGGCTCCAGTGCCGAGCGGACCCAGGTGGTGGTCGATGAAATGCGCGCCTACCTGCTGGACAAGGAAAAGGACACCGTGGCTTCGGTGTTCACCGTCAACGGCTTCAACTTCGCCGGTCGCGGCCAGAGCTCGGGCATGGCCTTCATCATGCTCAAACCGTGGGGCGAGCGTTCTGCGGAAAACAGCGTGTTCAACCTGGCGGCCCGCGCCCAGCAGCACTTCTTCAGCTTCCGTGACGCGATGGTGTTCGCCTTCGCCCCTCCGGCGGTACTGGAGTTGGGTAACGCCACCGGTTTCGACGTGTTCCTCCAGGACCGCGCCGGTATCGGCCACGAGAAGCTGATGGCGGCCCGCAACCAGTTCCTCGGCATGGCGGCCCAGAGCAAGGTGCTGTCCCAGGTGCGTCCGAACGGCCTGAACGATGAACCGCAATACCAGTTGAGCATCGATGACGAGCGCGCCAGTGCCCTGGGCGTGACCCTCACCGACATCAACAACACCTTGTCGATTGCCCTGGGCAGTAGCTACGTCAACGACTTCATCGACCGCGGTCGGGTGAAGAAGGTCTACATCCAGGGTCAGGCCGGTGCACGCATGAGCCCCGAAGACCTGAAGAAGTGGTACGTGCGCAACAGTGCCGGGACCATGGTGCCGTTCTCCTCCTTCGCCAAGGGCGAGTGGATCTACGGTTCGCCGAAACTGGCCCGTTACAACGGCGTGGAAGCCATGGAAGTCCTGGGTGCCCCGGCCCCTGGCTACAGTACCGGTGAAGCCATGGCCGAAGTCGAAGCCATTGCCGCCAAGCTGCCGCCGGGCGTGGGCATCTCCTGGACCGGCCTGTCCTACGAGGAGCGCCTGTCGGGCTCCCAGGCACCTGCGCTGTACGCCTTGTCCCTGCTGATGGTGTTCCTGTGTCTGGCGGCGCTGTATGAAAGCTGGTCGATTCCGATCGCGGTCATGCTGGTGGTGCCGTTGGGGATCATCGGTGCGCTGATGGCCACCAGCCTGCGCGGTCTGTCCAACGACGTGTACTTCCAGGTGGGGCTGTTGGTGACCATCGGCCTGGCGGCGAAAAACGCCATTCTGATCGTCGAGTTCGCCAAGGAACTGCACGAGCAGGGCCGCTCCCTGGTGGATGCTGCGGTGGAAGCCTGCCGCATGCGTCTGCGGCCGATCATCATGACCTCCCTGGCCTTCGTCCTCGGGGTGGTGCCGCTGGCCGTTTCCACCGGCGCAGGTTCGGGCAGCCAGCATGCCATCGGCACCGGGGTCATCGGCGGTATGCTCACCGCGACGATCCTGGCGATCTTCTGGGTGCCATTGTTCTTCGTCACCGTATCGTCCATGGGCCGCCGACAAGCGGACCTGTCAGAAACTACTGCAACTCCTAAAGAGGCTGGCCAATGAGCAAGTCGCTCCTCTCCCTGGCAATCACCGCCATCGCGCTAAGTGGTTGCTCGCTGATACCGGATTATCAGCGTCCGGAAGCGCCGGTGGCGGCGCAATTTCCCCAAGGCCCCGCCTACTCGCCCAAGGAGGCCGCCAACGTGGCGGCCGCCGAACAGGGCTGGCGGCAGTTCTTCCACGACCCGGCGCTGCAGCAGCTGATCCAGACCGCTCTGGAAAACAACCGCGACCTCAAGGTCGCGGCGCTGAACATCGACGCCTATGCCGCGCAGTACCAGATCCAGCGCGCCGACCTGTTCCCCGCGGTTTCAGCCAATGCCAGCGGCAGCCGCCAGCGCACGCCGGCACGCATGTCGCAGACCGGTGAAGCCGGCATCTCCAGCCAGTACTCGGCCACCGTGGGCGTCAGCGCCTACGAGCTGGACCTGTTCGGCCGGGTTCGCAGCCTGAGCGAACAAGCCCTGCAAACCTACTTCTCCAGCGAAGAGGCCCGGCGCAGCACGCAGATCAGCCTGGTGGCCAGCGTGGCCAATGCCTACATGACCTGGCAGGCCGACAAGGAGCTGCTCAAGCTGACCCAGGAAACCCTGGCTGCCTACGAGGAAAGCTACCGCCTGACCTCGCGCAGCAATGAAGTGGGCGTGGCCTCGGCCCTGGACCTGAGTCAGGCGCGGACCTCGGTGGAAAACGCCCGGGTGCAACTGGCGCGCTACACCCGCCAGGTGGCCCAGGATGAAAACAGCCTGACCCTGCTGCTGGGCACGGCGATCCCGAGCAACCTGCCCGCGGCCCAACCGCTGTCGGCCAATCTGTTGAGCGAGCTGCCGGCCGGCCTGCCGTCGGAGCTGCTGCAACGGCGTCCGGACATCCTCGAAGCCGAATACAAGCTGAAAGCGGCGAATGCCAATATCGGCGCGGCGCGGGCGGCGTTCTTCCCGAGCATCAGCCTGACAGCCAACGCCGGCACCCTGAGCCCGGACCTCTCGGGCCTGTTCAAGGGCGGCTCGGGCACCTGGCTGTTCCAGCCGCAGATCAACCTGCCGATCTTCAACGCCGGCAGCCTGCGCGCCAGCCTGGATTACTCGAAGATCCAGAAAGACATCACCGTTGCCCAGTACGAGAAATCCATCCAGACCGCCTTCCAGGAAGTCTCCGATGGCCTGGCGGCGCGCCAGACCTACAACCAGCAGTTGCAGGCCCAGCGTGATTTCGTCAACGCCAACCAGGACTACTACCGTCTGGCCGAGCGCCGCTATCGCATCGGGGTCGACAGCAACCTGACCTTCCTCGACGCCCAGCGTTCGCTGTTCAGTGCCCAGCAGGCCCTGATCACCGATCGCCTGGCGCAGCTCACCAGCGAGGTCAACCTGTACAAGGCCCTCGGCGGCGGCTGGAGCGAGCAGACGGCGAAGAACCAGCCACTGGCTGAAAAAGCCCCGGCGCTGCACCTGTTCTGACACAGGATCCGGCTGCAGGAAAAACCCACCTCATGGTGGGTTTTTTTATGCCTGCGCCCCTCAGCCGCCCACCCCGTTGAGCAAGAACACCGGCTCACGCATATAGTCCAGGCCCAGGCGGGTTTCGAAAGTCTCGTCGCGCAGGGCGGCCGTGGTGCAACTCCTGAGCCCCAGGGCCGTCGCCACCAGGGCGAAGCTCTGGCTCAGATGACCGCAGTCCATCAAGGCCACCCGCAAGGCCCGGCTGCCCGGGTACTTCCAGGCCAGGCGCTGCAGGCAGGCGGTGGAGAGGAACAGCACCGACGCCTGCTCGATCCAGCTCTGGTCGCCGCAGGCCGCACCGACCCAGGACCTGGGATCCTCGCGCGACAGCAGTTCAAGCCCGTGTCGCCGCACCGAGTAGTGATACAGGCCGGCCTCCAGGCCCTGCACATTGAGCAGGAGCGGATAGACCTCGATGGCATGCAGGGAGCCCCCGGACGCCGAGGTTTTCTTCAGGAAGAAATCCCCCATGGGGTTGCGCCGCATCTGACTCGCTCCCCAGGTGTAATACAGCAGCGCCGACAGCTGCTGGGCGCTAATGGGGGCCCCGTCGAAAGTCCGGCAGGTCTGGCGACGGGCCAGCACCTCCAGCAGCTGCAGCTGCTCGAACAGCGCGGGCGGTGCCAGCAAGGGATTGTCCAGGGCCTGGAACGGATGGGAAAAGTAGTCCTTGAACGCCGACGGCTGGCGCTGCTGCAGCGCCTTGCCGGCCAGTTGCTCCTCCATCTGCGCCACGCTGAGGTAGGGCGTGGCGGTTTGCGTGCGTGTCCCCAGGTAGAAATCCAGCGCGACCTGCCAGTGACTCCAGATATCGCCGGCCGCCTCGGGCTCGGAGGGCCCCGGGGCCTGCCCGTCCACGGGCTGCAACAGCCCCCGGGCGATCAGGTCCTGAAGCAGCGCCAGGCTGGGGTCTTCCAGCGCGCCGGGGAGCAGCAGCGCGCTGTCCAGGGTTCGCGGACAGAGAAAATGCCGGACCAGCGGCAGCAGCTGTATCGCCAGCTCCAGGTCCAGGGCCCGCCGTCGATCCCACAGGGTAAAGCGGTCCCGGTCGATGCCCAGCCAGGTGCCCGCGCGCAATTGCAGCAGGGTCTGGCCATCCAGCGGGCTGGCCGCCGGTGCCGGAGCTTCGGCCAGGGTGCCGGCCTGCCAGAACAGCGGCTCGGGCCGCAGCGCCTTGATCTCGCGGATCAGCGCCGCCAGCTCTGGATCGCCGGCGCGATCGGCGATGTCCCACTCGATGGTGACCGCCTTGAGCGGCCCATGGCCGAACAACTGCCGCAGGATGTCCCAGTCCCGTCGCGGATCGCCGACATGCACCTCGATCAGGCGCTTGAGCGGCAGTGACCGCAAGTACTCGCGCAGGTCGTAGCCCAGGGCCCGGGCAGTGCAGATGGCGCTGTCCAGGTCCAGAAGAAAGCCGCTGTGGCTGCGCTCCACCACGCTGCAAATGAATCCGCCCTCGGACAATTCCTGGCCAATGTCCATGGCAAACAGCCGTGGCGCGTTCTCCAGCACCAGCGGGGTGCCGGTGAAGGCCTGCAGTTCGATGGCGTTGGCCACCACCGTATCGGCCACTTCCCGAGCCAGGCTTGGCAGGATGAAATGCTGGGTATCACCGCCCTGAAAGCGTGACCAGGAAATGTGCTCCGCCAGCCACGGCGAGGCGGTCCGCTGGCACAGGCGACGGGTCATGTGCAGGAACTCCCGGTCCATCTCGATGCCGACGCTGCCCAGGGACAGGCTCGACGAGTGCAGCAGCACCGGCACCTGCCCGCCCAGCTCGGTCAGCTGTGGCTGCAGGATGCAGTGGGTAGGCTGAAACTCCAGGTAATCGAAGTACGGCAGCCCTTCAGCCTGAATCCGCTCAAGGCTGGGATCGAGCCCGACCGCACCGCTCCCGGCGCCCGGCGGCAAATGGTATTCCAGGCCCACCCCGGCGTCGGGGAAACGCGAAGAGTCGAAGTCTTGCATGTCCGCCTCCCCGGCTCAGGCCGTCATGTGCAAGGTCGCGGCGCCAGCGCTGGCGTCCGCGTCCCGATTCAGCAAACCGGCATGGCGGCGCTCCAGGCGGTGCACCTCCTGCAGCAGATTGCCCAACAGTTCCCGCCCCTGCGCGGTAAAACCCGGGGCGCTGGCAAAATCCGCCTGCGCCTTGCTCAAGCCCCGTAGGATGAACAGCAGGCGTTGCTCGGCCCGGCGCATCTCCTGCGCTGGACGGTCGCGCACCCGTTCCAGGTACTTGACCAGGGCGATATAGACGTAAAAAGCATGGAAATAGCCGTACAAGTCCCGCTGCTGCCCCGACCAGGGCAGGGTGTACTGGGCCTCCCGCGAAGCCTGGGGCTCAACCACCGCGGCGACTTCGACCACGTTGTACAGCAGCTGGTGGGTCGCCTCGTGCACCAGCGATTCCTCCAGATCGAGTATCGAGTGATCCCGGCTCGACAGCAGGATCACCCCGGTATAGCGGGACGCGGAGCAGCTGCGAAACCCGCCGTCGGGCAAGTAGCACACGGCCTTGACCAGCACCTGCCACTGTTCATGACAGGCCGGCCAGGTGTGCTTGATCCGCTGCAAGGCCAGCTGCATGACATCCCGGAAAAACTCTTTGGAATAACCCGTGCGCTCCAACTGACGCCGAGTCCCGTCGTCTGGCGGGTAGTCATAACTGGGGGACGTGACCTGAGTGATCAGCGGATCGACATCGAAGCGATACACCGGCGGGTATTGTTCATCGGGCCGTACCTGCTGCGCAGCTTCAATCCGTTGCAGCACTTGGGGAAATTCCAGCAGCCTGGCTTTGACTTCACCGTCGCCTTGGGTCTTGCCAGTCAACAGATAGTTGACATCACGAAATGTCAGCACGCTCCAGATCTGAAATACCGGATGCGCGATCAATGGATCACGGACACTTTCCGGCGATAGAATAATATCCAACGCCATTTTGAAAAACAGCCGCAACGCAGAATCCGCAACAAACAACTTCGACAGTTCCGCATATAACGCGACAAACATCGTATAGCGATTCTTCGCGACTTTTTCCTGTAACTGGAGAAAGCGTTGCGTTTCGCTGTCCGCAAGAAAAGTAGTGCCCTTAAACAACTCGTCGATGGAAAGTTCCGCTTGTTTGCTGTTAACACTGTCCATGGTTCAACCATCCCTAAAGTTCACGGCAAGGGCTTGCTCATCGTCAGGCTGGCGACTTCATAGCCCAGCAGTTCATAAAGACGACGCGCTTCAAGGTTGCGACCGAAGACATGCAAACGCATTTCATCACAGCCCCACTGGCGCGCCAGCGACTCACCGGCCAGCAGCGTCTGCCTGGCGTAACCCCGGCGACGTTCGATCGGCTCGATATAGAGATCGAGGATGAAGGCAATCCGTCGGGAACCGGCCTGACGTTCGGCGATCCACAACTCGCCCACCGCCCGCCCTGCATACAGCGCCCGCCACAGATGGTTGCGCGGGCTCAGGCGACCCTGCGGAAGCAACTGGCGGAACACCTCCGCCGCCTGGAACGACGCCTGCTCCGGCGGCCATTCACCGGCGGCCACCATGCCGGCGGCATACTCCTCGAGGGCTCGCCGGGCGAAACGCTCGAAGTCGGCTTCCTGCATCGACACCAGGCTGATGGACACGGACCGGCACTCCACTGTGAACTTGAATCCCGATTCCGCTGTGTCGCACTCATGCAGACTTGAATGCGGCACAGCGGACTGCACAGGTCCCACTCAGTCCATTCGCGCCTGTTGCTGTTGAGTGTCAAAGATCGCCGCGACACCAATCTTGTCGCGAATGGCCGACCCGGCACTGGTCAGTTTTGCCGTGTCGATACTTTTCACAGCGCCCACTTCGGTAGCACTCAGGTGCACGCCGATGCCTTTGGCGGCCGCTTCAGGATCCTGATGCAACTGCGCCGCGAAGTCCTTATCCAGAAGTGCACGGCCGACTACTGATGCAAGGCGCTCCTGATTGACTTTCGTACTCATGGTATTTCTCCTTATATATTGAAAGCACGATAACAACCTTTCTCCTGACGAAACTTACAACTTATCCCTATTCGCCCTGAGGAATTTCAATATAGCAAGGAGAGTCTGCATTTCCAGCACAGGCAAAGTTTTCGCTTAAACCTTTTTACGATAATAGATAACACCGAATTTAAAGTTTAACTGGCGATTACCCCTATATCTTTTATACAAGTACGCCACTTGCGGACAATGGCTTACAACCAAAGCAATAAACACTTTTAGTGGATCTGTAACGCGCCAGATATACAGCACAAGGACCACGCCCGATTGAGCAACGCGGACAACCCCTGGATTCAACAGCAATCCCGGGGCTGTCCGAGCCCCTGCAACGGACTCGATAAGTGTTCGTTAATCGCCCAAAACCGCGATTCGCCAATTGATCGCCCCTGGGGCGCGACGCACCATTCCCGGCACCCGAACACACCAATAACAACAGGTTCGATGTCATGCCCCCACGCCCTGCCCGCTCCGGCTGATCCCACCCGCTGCACCTTCCAGGTATTGCACATTGTCCGCAGATTCTTGCCGGCAGTGCGTTGCTGCGCCCCTAACAATTAGAGAGACCGACACATGAAGCCAATCACCCCGCCACAACACCTCGTGCCCTGCCTTCTGGCGGTGGCGTTGACCAGCCTCGCCCTGCCGGCAGTGGCCGAAGAATCAGGCTTTTTCGAAGACGCCCAGGCCAACCTGAACCTGCGCAACTTCTACATCAACCGCAACTTCACCAACCCGACCAAGGCCCAGGGCAAGGCCGAAGAGTGGACCCAGAGCTTCATCCTCGACGCCAAGTCGGGGTTCACCCAGGGCACCGTGGGGTTCGGCATGGATGTGCTGGGCCTGTACTCGCTGAAACTCGACGGTGGCAAGGGCACCGGTGGCACCCAGTTGCTGCCCCTGGACCACGACGGCCGCCCGGCGGACAACTTCGGGCGCCTGGGGGTCGCGTTCAAGGCCCGGTTGTCGCAGACCGAAGTCAAGGTCGGCGAGTGGATGCCGGTGCTGCCGATCCTGCGTTCCGATGACGGTCGCTCGCTGCCGCAGACCTTCCGCGGCGGCCAGATCACCTCCAGGGAAATCGCCGGCCTGACGCTCTATGGCGGCCAGTTCCGCGGCAACAGCCCGCGCGACGACAGCAGCATGAGCGACATGACGATGTTCGGCAAAGCGGCCTTCACTTCCGACCGCTTCAACTTCCAGGGCGCCGAATACGCCTTCAACGACAAGCGCACCCAGGTCGCCCTGTGGAACGCCCAGCTCAAGGACATCTACCGCCAGCAGTTCGTCAACCTGATCCACACCCAGCCGCTGGGCGACTGGACCCTGGGCGCCAACCTGGGCTTCTTCTACGGCAAGGAAGACGGCAGCGCCCGTGCCGGCGATCTGGAAAACCGCACCTGGTCCGGCCTGTTCTCCGCCAAGTACGGCGGCAACACCTTCTACGTCGGCCTGCAGAAACTCACCGGCCCCAGCGCCTGGATGCGGGTCAACGGCACCAGCGGCGGCACCCTGGCCAACGACAGCTTCAACGCCAGCTACGACAACGCCCAGGAAAAATCCTGGCAACTGCGCCATGACTACAACTTCGCCGCCCTCGGCGTGCCAGGCCTGACCCTGATGAACCGCTATATCAGCGGCAGCAACGTGCACACCGCCACGGTCAGCGACGGCAAGGAGTGGGGCCGGGAAAGCGAGCTGGGCTACACGGTGCAGAGCGGCACGCTGAAGAACCTCAATCTGAAATGGCGCAACTCCACCATGCGCCGGGATTTCAGCAACAACGAGTTCGACGAAAACCGCCTGATCGTCAGCTATCCGTTGAGCCTGCTGTAACGACGCAACGACCAACAAAAAAGGCCAGCCCGGTGATCGGGCTGGCCTTTTTGTTGGGCCGTAAAGGGTTACAGGCGCGACTCGGTGCCCAGTTCGTCCCACACCGATTCGGCCAGGTGGAAGGTGGCATTGGCTGCCGGGATGCCGCAGTAGATCGCGCTCTGCATGATCACTTCCTTGATCTCGCCACGGCTCACGCCGTTGTTGGCGGCAGCCCGCAAGTGCAGCTTGAGCTCTTCGTTGCGGTTCATGCCGATCAGCATGGCGATGGTGATCAGGCTGCGGGTGTGCCGCGGCAGGCCCGGACGGGTCCAGATATCACCCCAGGCGTGGCGGGTGATCATTTCCTGGAATTCCGAGTTGAACTCGTTCAAGGCATTCAGGCTGCGGTCGACATGGGCATCGCCCAATACCGCGCGGCGCACCTGCATGCCGGCGTCATAACGTTGTTTCTCGTCCACAAGGGGCTCCTCGAATCAGTGCTCAGGCCAGCAGGAATTCCACGACACGGGCGCTGAACGCGTCGCCGGCCTGGACGTTGGACAGGTGCGCGGCATAGAACTCGGCGTACTCGGCGCCAGCCACATGCTGCTCAATGAAGCGGCCGCCGGAGGGCGGGGTCACCGCGTCGTCGCTGCCGGCAATCACCAGGGTCGGCACCTTGATCGCGCCCAGTTGCTCGCGAAAATCCGCATCGCGCACCGCCGCGCAGTTGGCGGCATAGCCCTGGGGCGAAGTGGCGGCGAGCATGTCGGTGATCAGCTTGGCCTGGTCAGGGTGGGCCTCGGCAAAGTCGGCGGTAAACCAGCGGGCGATGGAGGCATCACGCAGTGCCACCATGGCCGCCGGGCCGTCACGCAGCACCGTCTCGATCCGCGGGTTCCATACCGAGGGATCACCGATCTTGGCGGCGGTGTTGCACACCACCAGTTTGTGCAAACGCTCGCCGGCATTGATCCCCAGCCACTGGCCGATCAGGCCGCCCATGGACAGGCCGCAGAAATGCGCACGCGGGATATCCAGGGCATCGAGCAATGCCAGCACATCCCGGCCCAGTTGCTCGATGCTGTAGGGCCCCTCGCTGACCAGCGAACGGCCATGGCCGCGGGTGTCCATGCGCAACACCCGGAAGTGCCGGGTAAAGGCCGCCATCTGCTTGTCCCACATGTGCAGGTCGGTGCCCAGGGAGTTGGACAGCACCAGTACCGGCGCGCCCTCTGGTCCTTCGAGTTGATAGTGCAGATCGCCCTCGGCGAGTTTCACGAATCCCACAGCAGTCTCCTTCAGGCCTTCAAGGCAAAATGTTCAGCCACGGCGCGCTCGACCCAGGCCTGGGCCTGACCGAGGTAATGCGCCGGGTCCATCAGACGATCCAGCTCTGGCGCCGACAGCTCGGCGCTAACCCGGGCATCGTCCGCCAATACTTCGCGCAGATGGCGTTGTTCGGCCACCGCGCGCTTGCAGCATTGTTCCAACAGGTGATGGGCGGTTTCCCGGCCCAGGCGCTGGGCCAGTTCAATGCTCACCGCTTCCGCCAGGACCAGGCCCTGGGTCAGGTCGAGGTTGCGCGCCATGCGGGCGCTGTCGACCTGCAGCCCTTCGGCCACCAGCAAGGCTTGTTGCAGGGCCCCGGACACCAGGCAGCAGATGTCCGGCAGGGTTTCCCATTCGGCGTGCCACAGGCCGAGGCTGCGCTCGTGCTCCTGGGGCATGGCGGCGAACATCGTCGCCAGGAGGCCCGGAACCCGGGTCGCGGCGCTGATCAATACCGCTGCGCCCACCGGGTTGCGCTTGTGCGGCATGGTGGACGAACCGCCCTTGCCCGGCGCCGAAGGCTCGAAGACTTCCGCCGCCTCGGTCTGCATCAGCAGGCTGATATCGCGCCCCAGCTTGCCCAGGCTGCCGGCCAGCAGGCCCAGCACCGAGGCGAATTCCACCAGACGGTCGCGCTGGGTATGCCAGGGCTGTTCCGGCAAGCCCAACTGCAGCTCCTCGGCCAGGGCCCGGGCAATCGGCAGGGCCTGCTCGCCGAGAGCCGCGAGGGTTCCGGAAGCACCGCCGAACTGCAGCACCAGCAGCCGCGGCTTGAGTTGTTGCAGGCGCTCGCGGCTGCGGGTCACGGCCCCCAGCCAACCGGCGATCTTCATCCCCAGGGTCACCGGCGTCGCGTGCTGCAGCCAGGTGCGGCCGGCCAGGGGCGTGTCGGCATGGCGCTTGGCCTGGGCCGCCAGAAGGTCCCCCAGGCGCAACAGATCCTGCTCCAGCAACTGCACGGCAGCGCGCAATTGCAGCACCAGCCCGCTGTCCATCACGTCCTGGCTGGTGGCGCCCAGGTGCACATAACGTTCGGCCTCGCCATCGCTGCGGGCGATCTGCTTGCCCAGGGCCTTGACCAGGGGAATCGCCGAATTGCCGGCCGTGGCAATCGCCTCACCCAGAGCCTGAAAATCATAGAGTTGAGCCCGGCAGGCCGCCTCGATAGGGGCCACGGCGCGCTGCGGGATCAGCCCGATCCGCGCCTCGGCCCGAGCCAGGGCCGCCTCGAAGTCGAGCATGGCTTGGACCCGCCCCTGGTCGCAGAACACGCCGCGCATTTCCCGGGCAGTGAAGTAGGCATCGAACAACTGGTTGCTCGCAGTCAGGGTCATAAACAGTCCTTAGCAGGCCTGCGCCCGAGTCGGGCGCAGGCACACAGGTCAAAGATCGTGGTGCAGGTAGGCCGCCTGTTTCGGCAGGCGCAGGCTGAACAGGAAGGCGATCGCCATCATCGCCGTGACGTACCAGTAGAAGGTGTTTTCCATGCCCATGTTCTTGAAGTTCAGGGCCACCCATTCCGCCGAGCCACCGAAGATCGCATTGGCCACCGCATACGCCAAGCCCACCCCCAGCGCACGCACTTGTGGCGGGAACATCTCGGCCTTCACCAGGCCGCTGATGGAGGTGTAGAAACTGACGATGGCCAGGGCCAGGGTGATCAGCACAAAGGCCAGGAACGGACTGGTGACGGTCTTCAGGGTCAGCAGGATCGGCACGGTGAACAGCGTACCCAGGGCGCCGAACCAGAGCATGGAATTACGCCGGCCGATCTTGTCCGCCAGCATGCCGAACAGCGGCTGCATGCACATATAGAAGAACAGCGCGCCAGTCATGATGTAGCTGGCGGTCTTGGCGTGCATGCCCGCGGTGTTCACCAGGTACTTCTGCATGTAGGTGGTGAAGGTGTAGAAAATCAGCGAGCCGCCGGCGGTGTAGCCAAGCACCGTGATAAAGGCCGCCGAGTGATGCTTGAACAGCGCGGCAACGCTGCCGGCGTCCTTGTTCTCGCGTATCTCCTTGCTGGTGGTTTCCTTCAGCGAACGGCGCAGCAACAGCGAGATCAGCGCGGCGATGGCACCAATCACGAACGGAATGCGCCAGCCCCAGGCCTTGAGCGCGGCCTCATCGAGAAACTGCTGGAGCACCACCAGCACCGACACCGCCAGCAATTGCCCGCCGATCAGGGTCACGTACTGGAATGAGGCGAAGAACCCGCGCTGGCCCTTGAGCGCCACTTCACTCATGTAGGTAGCGGTGGTGCCATATTCACCGCCCACCGACAGGCCCTGGAACAGGCGCGCCACCAGCAGCAGGAACGGCGCCCAGGCACCGATGCTGGCGTAGGTCGGCAAAAAGGCGATGACCAGGGAACCGGCGCACATCATCAGCACCGAGATCATCATCGAGTTCTTGCGTCCGTGGCGGTCGGCAACCCGGCCGAACAGCCAGCCGCCGATGGGCCGCATCAAAAAGCCGGCGGCGAACACCCCGGCGGTGTTGAGCAACTGCACCGTGGGATCGTCGGAGGGGAAAAACGCCGGGGCGAAGTAGATGGCGCAAAAGGCATAGACGTAGAAGTCGAACCATTCCACCAGGTTGCCGGAAGAGGCACCGACAATGGCAAAGATCCTTTTGCTGCGCTCCTCTGCGGTGTAGTGACTTGTGCTTGTTGTCATGATTTTTCACTCGTGGGGGACAGTGTGAGTCTAGACACACCTGGCAACACTCCCGTTCCCCGTGGAGAGTGCCCTGCTGCGGTGGCGGTCACCGCAGGCCGGGTCAGTAATCGAAGAACACGGTTTCGGCGTCGGTCCCCTGGAGAATCACGTTCCACTGGTAGTGACCGGCGGCATCGGCCTTGGCCAGCAAGGTGTCGCGGCGCCCCTCGGGCACGCAGGCCAGCAACGGATCGGCGGCGTTGGCCGGCTCGCCGTCGAAGTAGATACGGGTCAGCAGGTGCTTGACCAGGCCACGGGCAAACACCAGCACCACCAGGTGCGGAGCCTGGGTCGAGCCCTTGAGGCCCGGCACCGTGCCCGGCTTGATGGTGGTGAAGCGAAAGCGCCCTTCGGCGTCCACCGGCACTCGGCCAAACCCCTGGAAGTGCGGATCCAGGGGCTTGTCCTGCTGATCTTCCGGGTGGCGGTACTTGCCGGCGGCATTGGCCTGCCAGACTTCCAGCATGGCGTCGTTGACGAAGTGGCCGTTGCCATCCACCACCTGGCCGGTGATTGCCACCCGCTCGCCCTGGGTGCCTTCCTCGGTCAGGTCTTCGCGGTTCAGCCAGGTCAGGCCAATGTGGTAGTAGGGGCCGACGGTGTGGGAGGTAGTCGCGGTCAGGCTCATGTCATTTCTCCATCGGCGTGGCATCGCGGCCGCGCAGGACGATGTCCCAACGGTAACCGAGGGCGTAGGAAGGGATGGTTTTCTCCAGGTCGAAACTGGCGATCAGCCGTTCCTTGGCGCGGGTGTCCGGCACGCAGTTGTAGATCGGGTCATATTCCAGCAGCGGGTCGCCGGGGAAATACATCTGGGTCACCAGGCGGGTGAGGATGCTCGGGCCGAACAGCGAGAAATGGATATGCGCCGGACGCCAGGCATTGTGATGGTTACCCCAGGGGTAGGCGCCGGGCTTGATGGTCTGGAACTGATACCAGCCGTCGGCATCGGTCACGGTGCGCCCGGTGCCGGTGAAGTTCGGATCCAGCGGTGCGTCGTGCAGGTCGCGGTCGTGGTTGTAGCGACCGGCGGCGTTGGCCTGCCAGATCTCCACCAGGATGCCCGGCAGCGGCAGGCCGTTTTCGTCCAGCACGCGGCCGTGGATGATGATCCGCTCGCCCTGTGGCTGGCCTGCGTGCTGCGCGGTCAGGTCGTTGTCCCGTTCCCGGATCGATTCGGCACCGATGCTCGGGCCGGTGATTTCCGACAGCGAATGGGGCAGGAACACCAGCGGCTTGGACGGCGAGCGGGTGTTGGTCGACTGGTAGGCCGGGTGCAGATAATCAGGCTGAGTACCCGCTTGCGGGCGCCGGTAACCGGGCTTGTCACTCATGGTGGTTCCTCGTTCTCTTCTTATGTAAGCAGGCGCTCAGACCCGCTCGATGGCCAACGCCAGCCCTTGGCCGACACCCACGCACATGGTGGCCAGGCCTTTTTTACCGCCGCTCTTTTCCAGATGATGCAGGGCTGTCAGCACCAGGCGCGCTCCGCTCATGCCCAAGGGGTGACCCAGGGCAATCGCCCCGCCATTGGGGTTGACCTGCGGCGCATCGTCGGCCAGGCCGAGCTCGCGCAGCACCGCCAGGCCCTGGCTGGCGAAGGCTTCGTTGAGCTCGATCACGTCGAAATCGCTGACCGCCACGCCCAGGCGTTCGATCAACTTGCGCACCGCCGGCACCGGGCCAATGCCCATCACCCGCGGCGCTACACCAGCGCTGGCCATGCCCAGCACCCGCGCACGCGGGGTCAGGCCGTGTTGCTTGACCGCCTCGGCCGACGCCAGGATCAGCGCCGCGGCGCCGTCGTTGACCCCGGAGGCGTTGCCGGCGGTAACGGTCTTGTCCGGGCCGTTGACCGGCTTGAGCTTGCCCAGGGTTTCCAGGGTGGTGTCGGCACGCGGATGTTCGTCCTGCTCAACCACTGTCTCGCCCTTCTTGTGGGCGATGCGCACCGGAACGATTTCCTCGGCGAAGAACCCGGCGGCCTGGGCCGCGGCGGTGCGCTGCTGGCTGCGCAGGGCGAAGGCGTCCTGGTCGGCGCGGGACACCTGATAGTCGTCGGCCACGTTGTCCGCGGTCTGCGGCATGGCGTCCACACCGTACTGGGCCTTCATCAGCGGGTTGATGAAACGCCAGCCGATGGTGGTGTCTTCCAGCTTCATGTTGCGCGAGAAGGCGGCATCGGCCTTGCCCATGACAAAGGGCGCGCGGGACATGGACTCGACACCGCCGGCAATCGCCAGCTCCATCTCGCCGCTGGCGATGGCGCGGAACGCGGTGCCGATGGCGTCCAGGCCCGAGGCGCAGAGACGATTGAGGGTGACACCGGGCACGCTGTCCGGCAGGCCCGCCAGCAGCAGCGCCATGCGCGCAACGTTGCGGTTGTCCTCGCCGGCCTGGTTGGCGCAGCCGAGGAACACCTCGTCCAGCGCGTTCCAGTCCACGCCCGGATTGCGCTCCATCAGCGCCTTGATCGGCACTGCCGCCAGGTCGTCGGCACGGACGGCAGAAAGGCCACCGCCAAAACGGCCGATGGGGGTACGAATGGCATCGCAGATGAATACGTCACGCATCAGGCTTCTCCAGGCGCTTGGCCATGGGCCGCGGCAGTGCGCGCTTCCAGGTCACGCAGGGCGGTCAGTTCGACTTCGGTGGGGGCGGTCGTTTCGGCCACTTGCTCGGCAAAGCGGATCGCCCAGCCGGTGGCAGCCACCACCTGCTCGCGGGTCACGCCCGGATGCAGCGAGGTGACGATGAATTCGTGGGTGCCGGCTTCCGGCTCCATGATGCACAGGTCGGTGATGATCCCCACCGGACCGGCGCCGGGCAGGCCCAGGCGCTTGCGCGAGTCGCCGCCCTCGCCGTGCCCGACGGAGGTGATGAAGTCCAGCTTGTCGACAAAGGAACGGGACGACTGCTTGAGGATGATCAGCACGCTTTTCGCCGAGCCGGCGATTTCCGGAGCACCGCCGGCACCTGGCAGGCGCACCTTGGGTCGGTGGTAATCACCAACCACGGTGGTGTTGATGTTGCCAAAACGGTCGACCTGGGCCGCACCGAGGAAACCCACGTCAATGCGTCCGCCCTGCAGCCAGTAGCGGAAGATCTCGCCGGTAGGCACCACGGTATCGGCGGTTTCCGCCAGCTCGCCGTCGCCAATGGACAGCGGCAGCACGCTGGGCTTGGCGCCGATCGGGCCGGATTCGTAGATCAGTACCACGTCTGGCGACGAGGTCAGGCGCGCCAGGTTGGCGGCCTTGGACGGCAGGCCGATGCCGACGAAGCACACCGAGCCGTTCTGCAGGCGACGGGCCGCGGCCACGGTCATCATTTCATTGGTGGAGTAGTTCATTACTGGGCCTCCGAAGCTGCGGCCAGCTTGGCCTGGAATTCGCTGAAGTCGGCACTGCCGCGGATGTATTCGTTGATCCAGGCGGTGAAGGTTTCACGGTCACGGGCGATCGGATCCCAGGCCTGGTAGAAACGGTTGTCACGCTCGGAGTAGCCGTGGGCGTAGGACGGATGGGCACCACCGGGTACATGGCAGACCGCGCTCAGGGCCCAGGTCGGCAGCACGCAAGCGTTCATCGGGGCGTTCAGGTCGTCGACGATTTCCTCGACGGTGACGATGCAGCGCTTGGCGGCCAGGGCGGCCTCTTTCTGCACCCCGAGGATCCCCCACAGCAGGACGTTGCCCTTGCGGTCGGCTTTCTGCGCGTGGATCACCGTGACATCGGGGCGTACCGAAGGCACCGCGGCCAGCACTTCGCCGGTGAAGGGACAGGTCACGGTCTTGATCAGCGGGTTGACCTTGGGCAGGTCGGAGCCGGCGTAGGCTCGCAACACGGCGAACGGCAGGCCCGAGGCGCCGGCGACATAGGCGTTGGCCAGGTCGGCGTGGCTGTGCTCTTCGATTTCCAGCGGCTGTGGCCACTGTTTTTCCACGGCATCACGCAGGCGATGCAGGGAGCCCACGCCCGGGTTGCCGCCCCAGGAGAAAATCAGCTTGCGAGCGCAACCGGCACCGATCAACTGGTCGTAGATCAGGTCAGGAGTCATGCGCACCAGGGTCAGGTCTTTCTTGCCCTGGCGGATGATTTCATGACCTGCGGCCGTAGGAATCAGGTGGGTGAAGCCTTCGAGCGCGACGGTGTCGCCGTCGTTGACGAATTGCTTCACCGCGTCGTGCAGCGAAAGGATTTCAGCCATGGATGGGGTCCCCCGATTGTTATTCAGCGACTGGAGAAAAAGGCGCTCTGGGCGCGCCGCAGTGACTGAAGATTAAGCGGGAGCCAGACCCCAAACAATCCGATAATCGACTGAGTGTTCGATTATCGAACGGATTGTTGCAGGGCTATCGATTCCCCCTCTGCAACCCAAAAACAGCCTTGGCGGCTCGGTTGCGGCCGTTGCCGCAGGCGGCGATGGGGCTTGAAGAACCTTGCGCAGGGCCTTGGAGCAGCGGGCCCTCAAGGCCCGCGACAGCGACTACGGGCCGAGATGGCGTCAGGTCGCGTCCGCATGGCTGACCATGCCCTTGATCACCACGGCGGTGGTGGCCAAGGCCGCCGGAATCACCAGGGCAGTCAGCACCTGCTCGAAGTTCCAGCCCAGGCCCAGCAGGGTCGCCCCCATCCAGGCGCCGAGGATGGCACCGAAACGACCGATGCCGAGCATCCAGGACACTCCGGTGGCCCGCCCTTGGGTCGGATAGAAACGCGCTGCCAGGGACGGCATCGCCGATTGCGCGCCGTTGACGCACATGCCGGCGATCAGTACCAGGGTGGCAAGCAAGGTGATGTTGCCCAGGCTTTGCCCTACGGCGTAGGCAAAGACCCCGGCCAGCAGGTAGAAACAGCCGATCACCTTGTGCGGATTGAAGCGGTCCATGGCCCAGCCCACGGCTACGGCGCTGAGCACCCCGCCGAACTGGAACAGGGCGCCGATAAAGGCTGCCTGCTCCATGCTCGCCCCGCTGTCGCGCATCAGGGTCGGCAGCCAGCTGGTCAGCAGGTAGACAATCACCAGGCCCATGAAATAGGTCAGCCACAGCAGCAAGGTGCCAACGCTGTAAGTGCCGGAGAAGATCACCGCGAAGACGTTGCGCGCCCTCACCGTCTTCTGCTCGGGCACGCTGAAACTGCCGGCCTCGCCGACGATGGCCGGGGCGATCGGCGCCAGGGTCTTGCGCACCCTGTCGGTGCCGCGATTGCGTACCACCAGGTAACGCGCCGACTCCGGCAGCCAGACCACCAGCACCAGGGCCAGGAGCAACGGCAGGATGCCGCCGATCAGCAGCAGGCTGTGCCAGCCAAAGGCCGGGATCAGCTTGGCGGAAATGAAGCCACCACCGGCCATGCCCAGGTTGAAACCGCAGAACATGCTGGTGACCAGCAACGACTTGTGGCGCTCGGGGGTGTATTCCGACAGCAGCGTGGTGGCGTTGGGCATGCCCGCCCCCAGCCCCAGGCCGGTGAGAAAGCGCAGGACCAGCAACTGATCGACATTGCTGCTATAGGCCGACGCCAGGCTGAAGGCGCCGAACAGCAGCACCGCTCCCACCAGCACCACCTTGCGCCCGAAACGGTCGGCCAGGGGCCCCGAGCCCAGGGCGCCGAAGACCATGCCGATCAGCGCGGCGCTCATCACCGGGCCGAGGCTGGCGCGGTCGATGCCCCAGTCCTGGGACAGCGCCGGGGCAATGAAGCCCATGGCGGCGGTGTCCAGGCCATCGAGGAAGACAATCAGAAAACACAGGATCACCACTCGCCACTGGTAACGGGACAAGGGCTGGGCATTGATGAAGGACTGCACATCAAGGCAGTTCCCTACAGCGGATTGAGGTTGGTTCATTGTTGTTATTTCCACACTAAAACGCAGGCGAGCAACGGCCGCCAGGGGCTGATCAGGTCACGTAGAAAGGGTGGAGTCAGTCAGGCGACTCGGGCGGGACGGCAGGAACGGTCACGGCAACGACGCAGGGAGAGCATGCACATGAGTTGGCCTCTTCATTATTATTGGACGGGTCATCGGCCGCAGACCGGCAATGCCGGCTGGCCGCCGATGACGCTGCCGCGACATTAATGAGCCAGGGGAAACAGCGTCAATTCGCCAGAGGCGGATCTGTGCGTTTATCGAACAGCTTAAGCAAACAGCTGGGCGCTCAGATCGCGGCTGGCGCTCAGCAGGCCGGGCAAGAAGCGCTGTTCCAACTCGGCGCGGCTGACCCGGCCGGCGTGGGTGCTGACGTTCAATGCCGCCAGCACCTGGCCCGAGGCGTCGTACACCGGCACCGCGATGGAGCGCAGCCCCTGCTCCAGCTCCTGGTCGACGATGCACCAGCCTTGCTGACGCACTTGCTGCAGGCATTCCAGCAGGGCTTCCGGTGTATGCAGGGTGCGGCTGGTCTTGGCCTGCAGGTCAGCGTGCTCCAGGTATTCGTGCAGCGAAGAGTCGTCCAGGGCCGCCAGCAGGATGCGCCCCATGGACGTGCAATAGGCCGGCAAGCGCCCGCCGACCGACAGGTCCACGGAAATCAGGCGCTGGGTGGTGGCGGAACGGGCGATGTAGAGAATGTCGTCGCCTTCCAGAGTGGCCATGTTGCAGGCTTCGTGGAGCTGCTCGCTCATGCGGTCCAGATAGGGTTGCGCGGAAACCGCCAGGGGCGTCGACGACAGGTAGGCATGGCCCAGGGTCAGCACCTTGGGCAGCAGCGAATAGGTACGCCCGTCAGTTGTGGCGTAGCCCAGCTTGATCAGGGTGTGCAGGCAACGACGCACCGCGGCCCGGGGAATTTCCGTGCGGTGGCTGATCTGGGCGATGGTCAGGTGGCGCTTGCGCTCCTGGAAGGCCTGCACCACGGCCAGACCGCGGGCCAGAGAAGTCATGAAATCCGGGTCGCCGGTCAACGCCTGAATCCTCTTCGCCGCCGAAGCCACGATCGGTGGCGCCACCGAGGTAAAGGAGTTACGCATCTGATCGTTCATTTCAGGTTCCCCGCGACAAAATTCGGCCGTATTACAAGCCGTATTGGAGAGACAGCACAAGCTACCAGCGGCAACATTGGGCGATTATCGAACCGACGACCGATAATCGCAATCTGCGGCGCCTGAGGACACCTCCCTCCCTCGCACTCTTTTATTGCAAAAACTCATAGTAATAATCGCCAGCCGAAGCTTGCTCTAGGCGATGTTTTTCCATTCGCCACTTGTATAAAGAGCAGCGACGCCCCATCTAGAATTCCATTGGTGGAGTACGAAAACAGGAAGCATCGGGTAGGAAGTGTTTCGAACTTTCGTGTCACCAAATGCTCACAATGAAGTTGGCTATTTTAAACTTGTCGCCCATAGAGTTATTCTTCGTCGCGGCTATACTGCACCAGCGAGGAACACGGAGTGAGTCCCGCTCCCCCTCGCCCAGGTGACACCGGGCTGTAATCGATCACCTGCCGCAAGCGCTTGACCTCAAACCAGTTTCGGCCAATCCGCTTGCAACCAGCACTACTGTTGCTACGACAGTTGTCTTCATCCGGTGACGTGGCCGCATGCAACAAAAGGCACGCTAGAACGGATCAGGAATCAGCAGCCCCAGAGGCTCGATTCGGATTCTTATAGTCGCCCACAGGCAATGCGTTGCACCGGAATGGACCTTTACTCAATTAGGTAACACTGTGACGAAAGACGAACTGCGCGCGGAACTTGAGCGCCAGGAACAACGTTACAAGGAAGTTTACGGCGGCGAGATCACCCGCTATGCCGCCCAGCCTGAACCGGAACGCAAACCCTGGCGCAAACGTGCAACTATTCGCGACCAGGCTTTCATGCAAGAACTGCAAAAGATGGAAAAAGAGCTCAAGGCCGAACAGCCATAATGTTGGCGGCCTGACTTTCATAGGGCTTGCTCGCTGGTCCGCACGATGATCTCGGCGGCCTGGCAGACTATTGATGCTCGCTACCCCGGGCCCTTCGCCATCTTTGTCCCATCCGGACGAGAATTGGCACCCGGCAGGCCCTTTCGCTGAAATTTAATACGATCGTTTTAACCTTTGCTTCACGCCGGTCGAACCCGCGCTCATCGCGCCCAAACCCAATAAACTCAATGGGTTGCCGGGCTCGACGAGAATCGACAAAAACTCTGCTCTGGGTCAGTTTTTTCGTTGAAGAATGTTACCGGTGAGCACCTTGTGCATTGATTACCAGGGTTTTCTGGCATAATCGCGCCCCCTTATGACCGGGTCAGAAAACCTTCATGATCGATTTATTCAGCGGACTGGATGCTTGGGTGCTTGTGAGCCTCTTGCTCGCCCTGGCTTTTGTCCTCGCCTACGAGTTCATCAACGGCTTTCATGACACCGCTAATGCGGTTGCCACTGTTATCTACACCAAAGCCATGCCGCCGCACCTGGCCGTATTCTTTTCCGGTGTATTCAATTTTCTCGGTGTGCTGCTAGGCGGGGTCGGCGTGGCCTATGCCATCGTCCACCTGCTGCCGGTGGAACTGCTGATCAATGTCAACACTGGCCACGGTCTGGCCATGGTCTTCTCGCTGCTGGCGGCGGCCATCGCCTGGAACCTGGGCACCTGGTATTTCGGCATCCCGGCCTCCAGCTCCCACACCCTGATCGGCTCGATCCTCGGTGTCGGCCTGGCCAATGCCCTGCTCAACGACATCCCTCTGGGGGACGGCGTGAACTGGCAGAAAGCGATCGATATCGGCGCTTCCCTGGTGTTCTCGCCGATGGCCGGCTTCCTGATTGCCGCGCTGGTGCTGATCGGCCTGAAATGGTGGCGGCCGATCTCCAAGATGCACAAGACCCCGGAACAGCGGCGCAAGATCGATGACAAGAAGCACCCACCGTTCTGGAACCGTCTGGTCCTGGTGATCTCGGCCATGGCCGTGAGCTTCGTCCACGGTTCCAACGACGGTCAGAAGGGTATTGGCCTGATCATGCTGGTGCTGATCGGTATCGTCCCCGCGCAATTCGTGCTGGACCTCAACAGCACCACCTACCAGATCGAGCGGACCCGCGACGCGACCCTGCACCTGAGCCAGTTCTATGAGCGCAACCACGACTCCCTGGGCGAATTCCTGGCCCTGGGCAAGAGCGTGAAAGACGACCTGCCGGGCAAGTTCCGCTGCAATCCGCAACAAACCGAGCCGACCATCAGCGCCCTGCTGAGCAGCCTCAATGGTGTCGCCGATTACCACTCGCTGTCGCCGGAGAGCCGCATCGAAGTGCGTCGCTACCTGCTGTGCCTGGACGATACGGCGAAGAAGGTGGGCAAACTGCCGGACCTGGCAGCCCGTGAAAAGGCCGACCTGGACAAGCTGCGCAAGGACCTGACCGCCACCACCGAGTACGCGCCGTTCTGGGTGATCCTGGCGGTGGCCCTGGCACTGGGCCTGGGCACCATGATTGGCTGGAAGCGCGTGGTGCTGACCATTGGCGAGAAGATCGGCAAACAGGGCATGACCTACGCTCAGGGCATGTCGGCACAGATCACCGCCGCGGGCCTGATCGGCCTGGCGAATATCTTCAGCCTGCCGGTGTCCACCACCCACGTGCTCTCCTCCGGCGTTGCCGGGACCATGGTCGCCAACAAGAGCGGCCTGCAAGGCGGCACGGTGAAGACCATCCTGCTGGCCTGGGTGCTGACTCTGCCGGCCACGGTGGCCCTGTCGGCCGGCCTGTTCTGGGCGGCGTCGAAGGTCCTGGGCAGCTGATCCACCGGTCCGAGAATAAAAAAGGTGCGTCCCCGGGGACGCACCTTTTTTTATGCCTCACGCTTTTCTGCAGGCAAAAAAAAGGGCAACCGAAGTTGCCCAAAATGCCTTGCGTGCTCGTTGCTCTGGAGAGACTTAAGGTTTTTTACGCTTATTCGCGTCTTTCCAGATGAAGAATCCAAACCCTGCGAAAAACAGAACCATGAGGCCGACAGTCAGCACTCCGGCGATCACCACATTGTCGAAAAACATGACTGGCCTCCTGCTCTTGCCCTGTTGCGATGGGGCTAAGTTAACCAAAGAGGCGGCGGGGAAAATTGACCGGGGTCAATGTCGCCCATGAGTGGGCGCGAGGAAGGGGGAATAACTGACTTGTATCAACAAAAAAGCGCCCTGTTCAGCGCTTTTTCGGTTTGTTTTTCGGTTTTTTCTTGGCTTTGCCCAACGGCATGGCCTGTTCGAATGCCTGGCGCACTTCGTTCAGGCGCTTTTCATTGAGGTCATGCACGCGCTTGGCGCGCTCGGCAGTCAGGTCGATCAGTTTGTCGTCTTGATTCATGGCTTGGCTTGCATCACTCGAAGTCAATATCGTCCGCGCGGTCTGGAACCCGCGGCGGCCCTGGCGAATGTGCCAATAATGCGACGCGGCGCCGCACCTGACCAGTGATCAGACCCACGCGAATGCAAGAAAGTCGCTGCCGGAAGGTTTTTTTATCCGCACAATGGCCGCCCCCACCCACAGGAAAGCGGATGTGCAAACGCCCCAGCACCTGCCCCCCCTACTGGCCCTGCGCGCCTTCGAGGCCGTGGCCCGCCACCTGAGTTTCAGCAACGCGGCCCGAGAGCTGTGTGTCAGCCAGAGCGCGATCAGCCATCAAGTGCACAAGCTCGAACAGCACCTGGGCCAGCCACTGTTTGTGCGGCGTACCCGCGCCATCGACCTGACCGCCGCAGGCGCCAGCTATTACCGGCAGATCCAGCCAGCCCTGGAGCAGATCGCCGCCGCCACCCGGGCACTGCTGCCCGCAGAACCGCCGCGGGTGCTGCGCGTTGGCCTGCTGGCGTCCTTCGCCACCTTGTGGCTTGCCCCGCGCCTGGTGGATTTCAGCCGCCGTTACCCACAGATCCAGCTGGAACTGCAGCCGGCAATCGACCTGGCGGATGTGGCCGGGGCCGAGGTCGACCTGGCCATTCGCTACGGCAAGGGCAACTGGCCCAAGGTCGAGGCCAGGCGCTTTCTCGCCGAACAGCTGTCGCCAGTGTGCAGCCCTGAGTTCAAGGCCCGCGCCCTGGCCAATGGCACCTTGCTGATGGCCCGTTCCCACCGGCCCTTTGAATGGGACGACTGGAGCAGGCAGAACAGGATCGACCTCGGCTCCCACCCCAGCGTCATGCTCCATGACTACAACATCGTGGTGGAAGCGGCAGTGGCCGGCCAAGGCATCGCCATGGGCCGCCGCCAGTTGATCCGGCGCCACCTCGCCCAAGGCAGCCTGGTGGATGCCTTCGACCTGCCCTCCCTGCACAGCCCTCACATCGGCTACTGGCTGGTGACCGCCGAAGGCGCAGCCAATCCGTCGGCCGAGTGTTTTGCGCACTGGTTGTTAGAGCAGGGGTTGTTAGAGCAGGAGTTGATGGAGCAAGGGTTGAGGGAGCAGGGTCACGACACATGAGAAATACAGATACGTCGGATTAGATCTATCCGTTTGTCGCCCCGGGAGCGAACACCGATGCTGCAAGCCTTTCATTCGAGGACTTGCCATGAGCGACTCTCTGCAACAACGAGTGCAACAACTGGGTCTTGAACTGCCGCTTCCTGGCCAGCCGATCGCCAACTACGTCAACCATGTCCGCAGCCAGAACCTGCTGTTCATCTCCGGGCAGACGCCGTCGGCCGAGGAGCATCCGCAGTTGCTTGGCCGGCTCGGTGACCACCTCAGCGTCGAGCAAGGCGCCCAGGCCGCCGAGCTGGCAGCCCTGGCCCTGCTGGCGCAGCTGGCGGCCGCCCTGGGTGACGACCTGTCACGGCTGCAGCGCATCAGTCGGCTGGGGGTGTTCATCGCCGCCAGCGCCGACTTCAAACAGCATGGCCAGGTCGCCAACGGGGCCTCCAACCTGCTGGTCAATGCCTTGGGCGAGAAGGGCCGGCATGCCCGCACCTCAGTCGGCGTCGCCAGCCTGCCCGCCGGTGTCGCGGTGGAGGTCGACGGGATTTTCGAGCTCAAGCCGTGAAGCCCCTGGGCCTGGAGCAGATCTCCCGGTTGCGGGCCGCCACGCCAGGGTGTGCCCGGGTCTGCCATTTCAATCATGCCGGGGCTTCATTGCCCAGCCAGGGCACCCTGGACGCCATGCTGGACCAACTGCAGCGTGAAGCGCACAGCGGACCGATGGAAGCCGCCCGCCATGGCGCGCAGTGGCAGGAACAAGCGCGACAAGCCGCGGCCCGTCTGCTCAATACCAACCCGCAAGCGATTGCCTTTGCCAGCAGTGGCTCGGCGGCCTGGGGCATGGCTTTCCACGCCCTGCCCGCCTGGCAACCGGGAGACCGGATCCTCGTAGGGCGCCAGGAATGGGCCGGCAACCTGGCCTGCATGGCCCCGGCCATAGCGGCTGGCGCGCAGCTGGAGGTGATTCCCTGCGACAGCCAGGGCGCGGTTTCAGTCCAGGCGCTGCAATCCATGCTCGACACCCGGGTGCGGTTGATCGCCCTGACCTGGCTGCCGGCCAACGGCGGGCTGATCAACCCGGCAGCCGCCATCGGCCAGTTGGCGCGCCAATGGCGCATCCCCTATTTCATCGACGCCGCCCAGGCTGTGGGCCAGTTGCCGTGTGACGTGCAGGCGCTGGGCTGCGATGTGCTCAAGGCCGCCGGGCGCAAATATCTGCGCGGCCCTCGGGGCACAGCCTTGCTCTATGTACGGCCGGGCTTCCTTGAACAGCTCAACCCGCTGCCACGGGACGTCTTGTCGGCCCCCTGGGACGGCCAGGACTTCGCCCTGCGCAACGATGCCCGACGCTTTGAAACCAGTGAAGTGTCGATGGTGCTGCTGGCCGGTCTGGCCAATGCCCTGCAGGAGCTGGAGCACATCGGCATTGATGCCATCGCCCAGAGGATCCAGATGCTGAGCGACAGCGTACGCAGTGGGCTGGAGCGTTTGCCCGGCGTGCAACTCCGGGATCTGGGCCGCCCGGGGCAGCAATCGGCCTTGATCGCCTTCACCCTCGAAGGCTGGGACGGACTGTCGCTGAAGGAGGAACTGGCGCGCCGCGACATCAACATTGGCGCCAATGGCATTCACTACACACCGCTGGACATGCAGGCCCGGGGCCTAAGTGACATAGCCCGGATCGCAGTGAGTTATTTCAATACAGAAGAGGAAATCGAGTGCCTGTTGCAGGCCCTCGCGGAACTGGCGCAAGCCCATCGGCCCTAGACTTCGACATCCACCCACAGGCCCTGGCGCGGGGCGTCTTCAATCAGCGGCACCACCGGCACGGTGTTGTCGGCGTTCAACTCGTCCCCGGGCACGGCCAGGTGCTGCTCGGGATCATCATCGGCCTCACGCTTGCGCCGCTGTTTTTCCTGCTGGCGCTGCTGCTCTTCACGCAATAGCAGGGCCGACTGCTCGGCATCGCGCTTTTGCAGGTCGATGGTGCTTTCGTTGGAGCTTTCCTGCACCGGCACCACAGGTGGAATGTCCGGTCGCTGGCGGACCGGATCCTGCTGGGCGGTGATGGGCACGGCACTCAAGGGGAGCATCGGTGGCAACATATTATGGTTCTCCTGTCGGCAGGCTGTCGGCTGCGGCATGGGCGACTTGAGCCATCGGTCGCAAAAGTGTGACCCAGTCGTCAGCCGATAGTGCCCCGCCACCCGACGAATGCACGCCTTACGCTACCTTTTAATCCAGGGGTTTTTGTCAGAGTTCTTTGGACTGGAAGCGTCGTTCCGTTAAGATAGTCGGCTTTTTCAAAGCGGGAGTCAGGCAGCATGGCGCAGCAGTATCAACCGGGGCAACGCTGGATTAGTGACAGCGAAGCCGAGCTGGGTTTAGGCACCGTTCTGGCACAGGACGGTCGCTTGCTGACCGTGCTCTATCCGGCCACTGGCGACACCCGCCAGTATGCGCTACGGAATGCGCCCCTCACCCGTGTGAGGTTCTCTCCGGGTGACAGCATCACCCACTTCGAAGGCTGGAAAATGACCGTTCAGGAAGTCGACGATGTCGATGGCCTGCTGGTCTACCACGGCCTCAACGGGCAGAACGAAGCCGTCACCCTGCCGGAAACCCAGCTCTCGAACTTCATCCAGTTCCGTCTGGCCAGCGACCGTCTGTTCGCCGGGCAGATCGACCCGCTGGCCTGGTTCTCCCTGCGCTACCACACCCTGGAACACACCAGCCGCCAGCTGCAATCCTCGCTCTGGGGCCTGGGTGGCGTGCGCGCCCAACCCATCGCCCACCAGTTGCACATTGCCCGTGAAGTGGCCGACCGCATCGCGCCGCGGGTCCTGCTGGCGGACGAAGTGGGCCTGGGCAAGACCATCGAAGCCGGCCTGGTGATCCATCGCCAGTTGCTCTCGGGCCGTGCCAGCCGGGTGTTGATCCTGGTTCCGGAAAACCTCCAGCACCAGTGGCTGGTGGAAATGCGCCGACGCTTCAACCTGCAAGTGGCGCTGTTCGATGAAGAGCGCTTTATCGAAAGCGATGCCAGCAACCCGTTCGAAGACACCCAGCTGGCCCTGGTGGCCCTGGAGTGGCTGGTGGACGACGAGAAGGCCCAGGACGCGCTGTTCGCCGCTGGCTGGGACCTGATGGTGGTGGACGAGGCCCACCACCTGGTGTGGCACGAAGACCAGGTCAGCCCGGAATACGCCCTGGTGGAACAGTTGGCCGAAACCATCCCCGGCGTGCTGCTGCTGACCGCAACCCCGGAACAACTGGGCCAGGACAGCCACTTCGCCCGTTTACGCCTGCTGGACCCGAACCGCTTCCACGACCTCGCGGCCTTCCGTGCCGAGAGCGAAAACTACCGTCCAGTGGCCGAAGCCGTGCAGGAACTGCTGGACAAGGGCCGCCTGTCCGCCGAAGCGCACCAGACCATCCATGGTTTCCTCGGCAACGAAGGCGAAGCCCTGCTGGCCGCGGTCAACGACGGCGACAGCGAAGCCAGCGCGCGCCTGGTGCGCGAACTGCTGGACCGCCACGGCACCGGCCGCGTGCTATTCCGCAATACCCGCGCCGCGGTGCAGGGGTTCCCGGAGCGCAAGCTGCATGCCTACCCGCTGCCGTGCCCGGACGAATACCTGGAACTGCCCCTGGGCGAACACGCCGAGCTGTACCCGGAAGTCAGCTTCCAGGCGCAGCCCGAGGCCGGCGACGAAGAACAGCGCTGGTGGAAATTCGACCCACGGGTCGAGTGGCTGATCGACCAGCTGAAAATGCTCAAGCGCACCAAGGTCCTGGTGATCTGCGCCCACGCCGAAACCGCCATGGACCTGGAAGACGCCCTGCGCGTGCGTTCCGGCATCCCGGCCACGGTGTTCCATGAGGGCATGAACATCCTCGAACGCGACCGCGCCGCCGCCTACTTCGCTGACGAAGAGTTCGGCGCCCAGGTACTGATCTGCTCGGAAATCGGCAGTGAAGGCCGCAACTTCCAGTTCGCCCACCACCTGGTGCTGTTCGATCTGCCGTCGCACCCGGACCTGCTGGAGCAGCGCATCGGCCGTCTGGACCGGATCGGCCAGAAACACGTGATCGAACTGCACGTGCCGTACCTGGAAACCAGCCCGCAAGAGCGTCTGTTCCAGTGGTACAACGAAGCCCTGAACGCCTTCCTCAATACCTGCCCGACCGGCAACGCCCTGCAGCATCAGTTCGGCCCGCGCCTGCTGCCGCTGCTGGAGAATGCCGATGATGGCGAGTGGCAAGCCCTGATCGACGAAGCCCGCGGCGAACGCGAGCGCCTGGAAGCCGAACTGCACACCGGCCGCGACCGCCTGCTGGAACTCAACTCCGGCGGCGCCGGTGAAGGCGAGGCGCTGGTGGAGGCGATCCTCGAACAAGACGACCAGTTCGCCCTGCCGATCTACATGGAAACCCTGTTCGACGCCTTCGGCATCGACAGCGAAGACCACTCGGAAAACGCCCTGATCCTCAAGCCCAGCGAGAAGATGCTCGACGCCAGCTTCCCCCTGGGCGACGACGAAGGCGTGACCATCACCTACGACCGCAACCAGGCGCTGTCCCGCGAGGACATGCAGTTCATCACCTGGGAACACCCGATGGTGCAAGGCGGCATGGACCTGGTGCTATCCGGCTCCATGGGCAACACCGCCGTGGCGCTGATCAAGAACAAGGCGCTGAAACCCGGCACCGTGCTGCTTGAGCTGCTGTACGTCAGTGAAGTGGTGGCTCCACGCTCGTTGCAACTGGGCCGCTACCTGCCGCCGGCCGCCCTGCGCTGCCTGCTGGATGCCAACGGCAACGACCTGTCGCCACGGGTGGCTTTCGAAACCCTCAACGACCAGCTGGAAAGCGTGCCCAAGGCCAGCGCCAACAAGTTCATCCAGGCCCAGCGCGACCAACTGGCGCCGAAGATCAACGCAGGTGAAGCCAAGGTCGCGCCACGCCACGCCGAGCGTGTGGCTGAAGCGAAACGTCGCCTGGCCGCCGATACCGACGAGGAGCTGGCGCGCCTGACGGCCTTGCAAGCGGTCAACCCGACGGTACGTGACAGCGAGCTGGTCGCCCTGCGCAAGCAACGGGAACAGGGCCTGGCGATGCTGGATAAAGCCGCCCTGCGCCTGGAAGCGATCCGGGTGCTGGTGGCGGGCTGATTGCCTGGCTCCATCCGCTCAACAAAAAGCCCGCATCATGCGGGCTTTTTGTTGCCTACCACCTGTAGGAGCGGGCTTGCCCGCGAAAGCGCCCTCGCAGCAACGCCCCCAACCTCGAACTCTTTCGTCCCCTTCGCCGGCAAGCCGGCTCCTACGGAGGGCGCGGCGCGCAGGCTCAGACCACCAGCGCACGCGCAGCAGGCGCGGCCAGCGCCAAATCGTCCTTCATGCGCTGGGAGTCGCCGACAAAGCAACGGGCGGCCTGAAACAGAAACACCAGGGTCAGGAACAGCGCCACCGGAATCAGGTACATGGCGTCGTGCAGGCCGATGGCCTTGAACTCCTCGGTCATCAGTTGCGCGCCTGCGTCATACATCGCCGAGTGGGCGAAATGGTCCGATAGCGCACCGACCACCACCGGTCCCAGGCCGCCGCCCAGCAAGTACAGGCCGGCGAAGAACAGGGCCATGGCGGTGGCCCGCAAGCGCGGCTCGACCACATCCTGCAGGGCGGTGTAGACGCAGGTGTAGAAGTTGTAGGCAAACAGCCAGCCGACACTGAAGACCGCGACAAACACCCCGATCTCGACGCGCCCGGCATGCAGCGCCCAGGCGGTGGCCAGGGTCGAGATGATCAGGCTGCAGGCGGCGAACAGCAGGCGCCCGTTGGCAACCCGCTGATGGATCTTGTCGGCGCACCAGCCGCCCAGGGTCAGCCCCACCAGCCCGGTGACACCGACGATCAGCCCGGTGGCCATCGCCGCCTCCTGCAGGGGCATGAGGAAGTAACGCTGGAGCATCGGCACCAGGAACGAGTTGCAGGCGTAGGTGGCGAAGTTGAAGGTCAGCCCGGCCAGGGTCAGCCAGAGAAAGGTCGGGATCGCCAGCACCCGGCGGATCGGTCGGTCGATAGGTACTTGCGCCACCTTCACCGTTTCCGCGGCGCCGCGCTTGGGCTCCTTGATGAAGAACATGAACACCGCCAGCACCAGCCCCGGCACCGCGGCAATGAAGAATGGCGCCCGCCAGCTGTCGAAGGCCTTGACCATGGCCCCGATGGTGAAGAACGCCAGCACCAGCCCCAGGGGCAGGCCGAGCATGAAGATCCCCATGGCCCGGGCCCGACGATGGGCCGGAAACAGGTCGCCAATCAGCGAGTTGGCCGCCGGCGCATAGCTGGCTTCGCCGATGCCGACCCCCATGCGCACCAGCAGGAAGCTCCAGAAACTGCCGACCATGCCGTTAACTGCGGTGAGTCCGCTCCACACCGCCAGCCCCCAGCCCATCAGTTTGCTGCGCGAGCCGGTGTCGGCCAGGCGCCCCAGGGGCAGGCCGGCGATGGCGTAGACGAGGGTGAAGGCGGTGCCGATGATCCCCAGCTGAAAGTCGCTCAGGTGCCATTCCATGCGGATCGGCTCGATGATGATGGCGGGGATGGTGCGATCGAAGAAGTTGAACAGGTTTGCCAAAAACAACAGGAACAAAATGCGCCAGGCATTTGCCGCTTGAGTCGAGTTATCCATGGGTCGATCTCTTTATTGTTATTCGGCCAGACGCAAGCGAGCCTGGAAGCTGCAATCTAGTCAGGCCCGCTGCAGCTGTCTGTGATTATTCGCCAGCCTGATATCGACTCATCGCAGCCAGGCGCCCGGGGCGGGCCTCAAGGCACCGATCCGGGCATCGGCCAATCCGCCACAGCCCCCGCCACCCGGGCGCTTGCCAGTCTTTTCAAGGACTTGGCCGAGGTTGAAAAAATACCTCGCGCCCCCCCTTCCCATGGCCGATGGGAAGCCTAGAATAGCCGCCTGCCTACCCCCTTTACCCTCCCCCTTTCCCTTTGAATACGCCTATGTCCGAAGCCAGTCCGTGTCTGAATTGCGGTGCCTGCTGTTCATACTTTCGTGTGTCTTTTTTCTGGGGCGAATGCGCCTCATCCGGTGGTACGGTCCCCGACGATCTGGTGCAGAGCATCAATCCCACTCGGGTGGCCATGCTCGGCACCGACTGCAAGTCGCCGCGCTGCATCGCCCTTGAAGGCGAAGTCGGCGAGCGCGTGAGCTGCACAATTTATCAACAGCGTTCCAGCCCGTGCCGGGAGTTCGAGGCTTCCTGGGCCGACGGCCAGCACAACAGCGATTGCGACGCCGCCCGCGCGGCCTTCGGCCTCGCGCCCCTGGACCCCATCGATCACGAGCCCTGGTTCGAGAAAAGCGCTTAGCGCCATTGGCGATAGCGCTCATAAGCAAATCATTGGCAGCAAAATGCCACCCCCGATTGCAGCCACCGGGTGCCTTCTATACTCCAAGCACTCGTTGGCGCGCGGCTCCGCCGACCTCCTATGACTCAGAGATGGGCATTCTATGGACTGGCTGGGTGTGCATTTCATCAGCGAGCTTCCAGACAGTGGGCAGGTGGTTCTGCACTGCACTCATAACCCGGTTCTGGTGCTGCTGGCCTACCTGGTGGCCTGCGCCGCCAGCTTCGCGACCCTGGACATGGCCGAACGCGTCAGCCACGTCGAGCAACCGACCAGTCAACGCCTGTGGCGCTGGGTCGGCGCCTGCTGCCTGGCCGGCGGTATCTGGACCATGCACTTCATCGGCATGCTGGCGTTCGAAGCGCCTCTGACGATTCACTACGACCTGTCACCGACCCTGCTTTCCCTGCTCATCGCGTTGATTGCCGCCTGGCTGGCGATGAACACCCTGAGCCACCAGCAATTGCCATTGTGGCGCTGCGCCATTGCCGCGATATGGATCGGCCTGGGCATCAGCGGCATGCACTACGTCGGCGTCTCGGCCATGCGCTCCAGCGCCAGCCTGTATTACCAGCCGCTGCTCATGGGCCTGTCGCTGCTGCTGGCGATCGCTTGCAGCCTGGCGGCGCTGCTGCTGTCCCGGCACCTGCGCGAAGGCAGCGGGATGTTCCATCAACTGCTCAAGTACGCCAGCAGCCTGTTGCTGGGCGGCGGCATCGTGCTGATGCACTTCACCGGCATGTGGTCCATGACCCTGGTCCTGCCCGCCGGCAGTCCGGCCGTCCCGGCGATTCCCAACGAGCACCTGCAACTGGGCCTGACCCTCAGCGTGATCATCCTGCTGATCATCGGCAGCGGCATCAGCGCGGCCCTGGCGGACAAGAAACTGCAGCACAAGGAACGCGACCTGCGCCGGGTCAATGCCTTGCTCTCGCAACTGGACCAGGCCCGGATGTCCCTGCAGCAGGTGGCCCACTACGACGCCCTGACCAACCTGATCAACCGCCGCGGCTTCAACCAGCTGTTTGCGGAAAAACTCATGGAGAAGACCCGCTACGGCGGCATGCTGGCGGTGATGTTCCTCGACATCGATCATTTCAAGCGCATCAACGACAGCCTGGGCCACGACGCCGGCGACGAGTTGCTCAAGGTCATCGCCGGGCATATCAAGAGTTCCACCCGCAGCCATGAAGACGTGGTGGCCCGCCTCGGCGGCGACGAGTTCTGCATTCTCCTCACTCTCCACGAGCGCGATGAGGCGCGGCACATGGCCCAACGCATCATGCACAGGATGAAGGAGCCGATCGAGCTTGGCGGCCGGCGCATGGTGATGACCACCAGTATCGGTATCAGCGTCTTCCCCGATGACGGCAAGACGTGCGAGGAACTGCTGAAAAACGCCGACCTGGCGCTGTATGAGTCCAAGGACTCCGGGCGCAATAACCTGCATTTCTTCAACACCAGCCTCAAGACCCGGGCCAGCCTGGAGCTGCAACTGGAGGAGGAGCTGCGCAATGCCCTGCGCGACGATCAAGGGCTGCTGCTGCACTACCAGCCGATCTACGACCTCAAGCACGCCAGGGTTACCAAGCTCGAAGCCCTGATCCGCTGGCAACACCCGCAACACGGTCTGCTGAGCCCGGATCGCTTCATCAACATCGCCGAAGCCAACGGCATGATCGCCGAACTGGACAACTGGGTACTGCGCAAGGCCTGCCAGGACCTGAGCTTCCTCTCGCAACAGGGGCGCGACGAACTGAAGATCGCGGTCAACTGCTCGGCCCTGAACCTGACGCGCGAGGCCTTGGCCACGGAAATCCAAAGCGCCCTGCGCGACGCCCGGGTGGCGCCGCAGCGCCTGGAACTGGAGGTCACGGAAAATGCCCTGATGGGCAACATCGCCAGCACCCTGGCGCTGCTCCAGCAGATCCGCGAGCTGGGGGTGTCGCTGTCGATCGACGACTTCGGCACGGGCTATTCGTCCCTGGCCTACCTCAAGCGCCTGCCGCTGAACACGCTGAAGATCGACCGCTCGTTCATTCAGGACATCCCCCATTCAACCCAGGACATGGAGATCGTTCAGGCGATCATCGTCATGGCCCACACCCTGCACCTGCAGGTGGTCACCGAGGGGGTCGAGACGCTGGAGCAACAGCGCTTCCTGGAACGCTACGGCTGCGACTACCTGCAGGGCTACCTGCTCAGCCGCCCGGTGCCGCTGCAGGACCTGCACCGGGTGCTGGATGAACTGGACCAGCGCCAGGACCGGCTCAATCCAGTGCTGTCGAATCCCGGTACAGGCGGACCAGGGTCGCCGGATCCTGCTCCAGGTGGCCCTGTGCTCCATGCAGGCGCATCAACTGTGCAGCTAATCCGCTGATCGGAGTCGCCGAACCCTGTTCCCGAGACAACTTCACCGCGCCATCCAGGTCCTTGAGCAGGGTCCGCACATGCCACTTCACCGGCTCGAAACGGCTCTCGGCCATTTGCGGAGCGAGAATCTGCAAGGGTTTCGAATCGGCAAAGCCACCGGCCAGGGCCTCGGCGATGCGCTTGGCATCCACCCCCGAACGCTCGGCCAGGGCCACCACTTCGGCAATCACCAAGGCGTTGCAGGCGACGATCATCTGGTTGCAGGCCTTGGTCACCTGACCGGCTCCCACCGCGCCCATGTGCGTGACCCGCTGCCCCAATGCCAGCAACACCGGGCGCACCCGCTCGACATCCGCTGATGCGCCACCAACCATGATCGCCAGACTACCGGCCTCGGCGCCTTGCGTGCCGCCGGAGACCGGCGCATCGACCCAGGCCATGCCTCTGCTGCGGGCCAGTTCGGCGGCCATTTCCCGAGTCGCCGTGGGCTCCAGGCTGGACAGGTCCAGCAGCAGCTGCCCGGCCCGCGCGCCCTGGGCGATACCTTCCGGGCCAAACACCACGTCGCGCACCACCTCGGTGTTGGCCAGGCACAACAGCACCAGGTCCGCCTGTTCGCAGAGCTGCGCCGGTGTGGCTACTTGTCGCGCCCCGGCGGCCACCAGGGGCGCGCACTTTTCCGGGTTGCGGTTCCATACCGCCAGCGGATAGCCCGCCGCCAGCAGCCGACGGCACATCGGCAAGCCCATCAGGCCGATTCCGGCAAACCCGAGCGAAGGTAACGCTGACATCATATTGCCCCCATTTGATTAAAGATCACCGAATACTGGCCGATTCATCATGATTCAGGAAAGGATTCCCCCGAGCGCCGCTCAGTAAATACCCTGACGCCTTGGGCAAAATTCGCGCTCCACACAGCGACGAGGTCCCATTCCGTGATGGTTCGCTGACACCTCGTCCCCGAGCCAACCAGACCAGGCATATGGCGCACAATGACTTCTAAAAACAACCCTGCCAACGCAGTCTCCGAGATGACGCTGACCTCCCCCACATCAAGCCCCTCAGATACGAAGCCATTGTCCAGTTCACGCCCCCTGTCGACCCAGCAGTACCTGTACTTCACCGAAACCAACACCGACCGCATCCTCGACAACCTCGACGGCCTGCGCGATTCCGTGTTCCCGCGCCCAGCGCACCTGGAAGACGAGCAGGAAAACCGCCGCGACCAGGAGTTTCCGTCGGTGTGCCTGATCGGCCTGGGCCGCTGCGGCTCCAACATCGCCCTGGATGTCGCGGAGCTGGTGTACAACGCCCGCAAGTTCTACCTCAACGAATTCAACAACGAAGACAAGACCTACGAAGGCGGCTACAGCCCCGCGCAGTGGATTCGCCAGAACCTGCGCCTGGGCCAGAGCAAGGCCAGCAAGCCGGTGTTCCTGGTGGAACCGCTGGTGATGCTCGGCGACCTGGACAAGGACATCGCCGGGCGCATCCGCTTCTCGCGCAAGGGCGAAAAGAGCGGCTTCATCCGCGACTACAGCAAGATGAAGATCATGGACCTCTCGGAAGTCCACGCCGGTGGCGCCGGTAACGCGCCGATCCTCGGCCAGTACCTGGCCAAGATCATCCTCAACAAGGACACCCAGCGCTTCTCCAGCCCCGACTGGAAAATGATCCACTCGTACCTGATCGACTCCTGCGGGATCAAGGCCAACCAGTCGCGCCTGTACTTCTCGATCTTCAGTGCCGGCGGCGGTACCGGTTCGGGCATGGCCTCGGAGTTCGGCCTGGCCCAGCAGTACTCGTACATGAACAAGACGTTCGACACCAAGCCGATGGACGAGCACGACAGCAAGAGCGGGCACTCCTTCGTCTTCGAGCCGATCTTCACCAGCGGCATCTGCGTGCTACCGAACATTTCGGACCACCGCAGCGAAATGTCCGAGGCGCTGCACATCAACGCCGGCCGCCTGCTGTGCAAATACCTTTCGGAAGAGTGGGACTTCTCCTACAACTTCGACAACGAAGACAGCAGCGAAGCCAGTGTGATGGGGCGGATCCGCCCATGGAACGCGATGATGCTGATCTCCAACGACATCATGCGTTACGCCGAAGAAAGCGATGACGGCAACATCCAGAACATCGACGTCAACGCCATGGAGAAGCACGCCAACCAGTACATCTCCCAGCAGATCTTCAACATCCTCACCGCCCAGGCGGTGACCACCGACTACGACCAGAACTACTTCCGGCGCGCCGGTATCGACATCGGCGAAACCATCCGCCTGGACGCCAACGACCTGTTCATGAGCCTGGCCGGCCCGGTGGCGATCGCCTACGCCGAATCCGTGGTGCCGGAGCAGCCGGTGCCCACCGGCGACAAGTTCAAGGTGTTCGAGAAAGAGCCGCAGCGCCTGAACATCGACGACCTGTTCTTCCGCTCCATCGACCTGCCGCACTTCAACAAGGTGACCCAGGCCATCGAGGGCATCAGCCTGCTGCCGATCGAGTCCAAGCGCTATCGCGCGGCCCTGGAGCAGTACAAGGCTTCGGGTTATGACGCAGCGGCGCTGCACGACCTGCACTTCTTCAAGAACTGCTCGTCGGTGGTGTCGATCGTCTCCCTGCCCAAGGACTACAAGCTCTCGTACATGGACCTGAACCGGCTCAAGACCCACCTCAACAGCCTGTTCCCCAACACCACCCTCAAGCGCTATGCACTGGTGATCGGCGCCTCGGCCAACCTGTCGCTGACCACCCTGATCGCCAAGAGCCCGTGCCTGTCGGACGATTTCCTGACCCTGATCGTGGCCTTTATCAAGCGTTGCTTTGCGCGCAATCCGTACCGCTTCGACGACACCCTGGACAACTCGGTGCTGGATTTCATCGTCAGCGAACAATTCGACGAAGACCGCATCGACGACCTGCTCAACGAATTCGAGAACCCGGCGAAGATCCTCGACACCAACTGGTACGCGATCAAGCCGATGTACGAGAAGAAATACCGCGAGCTGATCAACGACAAGGACAAGTTCGTCTCGATCAACGACATCCGCCTGTCCCGGGATTGCGTGAAGAAGGCCATCAAGTACCTGCGCGAGATCTACCGTCACCGCATCGGCAAGACCCGGGTCATCTCCCTCAACAGCCACACGGGCAAGACGGCGTATTAAGAAGGGCTTCGCCAGCAAGCCGGCTCCTACAGGGCGTAGGAGCCAGCTTGCTGGCAAATGGCTTTTTTGCTTACAGCACGAAACAATTAAGCAGCTCGTCGGACCGACTTGAAACTGTGCCCCTTCCGTGAACGTCACCCTGGCTGAAACCCTTGTGGGGCCTTTCTCTACGGCAAGATGCCATCACCGGATTCACAGTTACTCGGCTACACACTTTTGTCCTACAAAACAGCGCACTTGATCGGTGCACGCCTTCAGCGCGACGCCCTTTCCTGGGTCAGAATCCACGGCGAAACCACTACCGCCCAGAGCTGCGGATCGCGTTCCAACAGATCGGACGCCCGCGTCGCAGACAGCTTTTCAACCTTCCCTTCGGCCAACCAGGCCGCGACTTTTTCTGCCTGATTCTCGGCCACGGCCTGGGCTGCCTCGATCAGATCCAGGTCGGCCTCGACCCACAATAGGGCACCCTTGGCGAAGAACGGCTCCAGTTCCTTCCAGCTGATAGATGCGGTCTCACCAAGCAGCTTGGCATAGAGGGTGCTAGGTTCTTGAGTCATGGGACTGTCCAGAAATGAAATCGGCGCAATCATAACGTCGGTGCTCTGGCAGAAAAACCCAGAAGCAAATGCGTCACCGATCGAGAAGCTCAGAAGCGCCAGGGACTGACGCCAAACCGGGCGCAAGCCACGCCGCAAATCTGTCTTTTTCTTTCAATTAAGCGACACTCCGCGTTTTTGCCCCCAGCCGCCAGCTTTTCAAGCGAACAACCGGCGCTCTACACTGTACCGGTACAGTTGCCAGGGGCATTTCCGACGGGTATTCGCGAAATATCTGATTCGGTTCTGCGACCCAAGGCCGCCGGAACTATAAAAATTACAACAGTAAGAGTGGAGCACTATGAATAAGGCTACTAAGCAGATTTCCAAACTGTTTGCCGCTATGGTCCTGGCCGGTGTTGCCAGCCATTCGTTCGCAGCTGACACCATCAAGATCGGTATCGCCGGCCCCAAGACCGGCCCGGTAGCCCAATACGGCGACATGCAGTTCAGTGGCGCCAAAATGGCCATCGAACAGATCAACGCCAAGGGCGGCGTCAACGGCAAGAAGCTCGAAGCCGTTGAATACGATGACGCCTGCGACCCTAAACAAGCCGTGGCGGTGGCCAACAAAGTGGTCAACGATGGCGTCAAGTTCGTGGTCGGCCACCTCTGCTCCAGCTCCACTCAACCCGCTTCCGACATCTACGAAGATGAAGGCGTGGTGATGATCACCCCCGCCGCCACCAGCCCGGACATCACCGCTCGTGGTTACAAGATGGTGTTCCGCACCATCGGCCTGGACAGCGCCCAGGGCCCGGCCGCCGGCAACTACATCGCCGACCACGTGAAGCCGAAGATCGTCGCCGTGCTCCACGACAAACAGCAATACGGTGAAGGCATCGCCACCGCCGTGAAGCAGACCCTGGAGAAGAAAGGCACCAAGGTTGCCGTGTTCGAAGGCATCAACGCCGGCGACAAGGACTTCTCTTCGCTGATCGCCAAGCTCAAGCAAGCCAACGTCGACTTCGTCTACTACGGCGGCTACCACCCGGAGCTGGGCCTGATCCTGCGTCAATCCCAGGAAAAGGGCCTGAAGGCCAAGTTCATGGGTCCGGAAGGCGTGGGTAACGACTCCATTTCGCAGATCGCCAAGGACGCCTCCGAAGGCCTGCTGGTAACCCTGCCGAAATCCTTCGACCAGGACCCGGCCAACGTCGCCCTGGCTGACGCGTTCAAGGCCAAGAAAGAAGACCCGAGCGGTCCTTTCGTATTCCCTTCCTACTCCGCCGTTGAAGTGATCGCTGGTGCCATTACCAACGCCAAGAGCGAAGACGCGGGCAAGGTGGCTGAAGCCATCCACGCCGGCACCTTCAAGACCCCCACCGGCGACCTGAGCTTCGATGCCAAGGGCGACTTGAAAGACTTCAAATTCGTGGTCTACGAGTGGCACTTCGGCAAACCTAAAACCGAAGTTTCTCCTCAGTAAGGCGCGGCCTGACTGACTGCCAATAAAGCCCACGGCTCGCCGTGGGCTTTGTTTTACGAATGTATGGGCCTGTATTCCGTGATCCGGAATCCCGCCCACCTGAAAATCTCAAAACCGTCATCAGCGGTTCGCTGGCAAAACCCAGCCCGAAGTGGGTGCAGATCCACGGGGCCTGGGCGGGAAAATGACTCCACCAGTGAAATGCGTATCAGGTTTTTAGGAGCGTTGTAATGCCTGACATCTATCACTTTTTCCAACAGCTGGTTAACGGTCTGACCGTTGGCAGCACGTATGCCCTGATCGCCATCGGCTACACGATGGTCTACGGCATCATTGGAATGATCAACTTCGCCCACGGCGAGGTATACATGATCGGCTCCTACGTGGCGTTCATCGCCATCGCCGGGCTGGCCATGATGGGACTCGACAGTGTCCCGCTGTTGATGACCGCAGCCTTCATCGCGAGCATCGTGGTAACCAGTGCCTACGGCTACAGCATCGAACGGATCGCCTACCGCCCATTGCGTGGCAGTAACCGCCTGATCCCGCTGATATCGGCCATCGGCATGTCGATCTTCCTGCAGAACACCGTTCTGCTGGCGCAGGACTCCAAGGACAAATCCATTCCCAACCTGATCCCGGGCAACTTCTCCATCGGGCCAGGTGGCGCACACGAAGTGCTGATTTCCTACATGCAGATCGTGGTATTCGTGGTGACCCTCATCGCCATGCTCGGCCTGACGCTGTTCATCTCCCGCTCTCGCCTGGGACGCGCCTGCCGCGCCTGTGCCGAGGACATCAAGATGGCCAACCTCCTGGGGATCAATACCAACAACATCATCGCCCTGACCTTCGTGATCGGCGCCGCACTGGCGGCCATCGCCGCCGTGCTGCTGAGCATGCAATACGGTGTGATCAACCCCAACGCCGGTTTCCTGGTGGGCCTGAAGGCCTTCACCGCAGCGGTCTTGGGCGGCATCGGCAGTATCCCGGGCGCGATGCTCGGCGGGCTGGTGCTGGGGGTGGCCGAAGCCTTTGGCGCCGACGTGTTCGGCGACCAGTACAAGGACGTCGTGGCGTTCGGCCTGTTGGTTCTGGTGCTGTTGTTCCGTCCGACCGGCATTCTGGGCCGTCCGGAGGTTGAGAAAGTATGACTAGGAATCTTAAATCGGCGCTGTTCAGCGCCCTGTTGGTCTGGGCCGTCGCCTACCCGGTGCTGGGCCTGAAACTGACCATCGTCGGCATCAACCTGGAAGTCCACGACACCAGCCCGGCCATTCTCGCCACCATCGCGCTGTGCTCGGTGCTGATGTTCCTGCGGGTGCTGTTCCACAGCCAGATCAGCGCCGCCTGGAAGTCCTCTCCCAGCATGCCGCTGATCCCGGCCAAGGCCAGCAACTTCCTGACCCTGCCCAGCACTCAGCGCTGGATCATCCTGGCGTTGATCCTTGGCGCCCTGATCTGGCCGTTCTTCGGCTCCCGCGGCGCGGTGGACATTGCCACCCTGATCCTGATCTACGTGATGCTGGGCCTGGGCCTGAACATCGTGGTGGGTCTGGCCGGCCTGCTGGACCTGGGCTACGTGGGCTTCTACGCCGTGGGCGCCTACAGCTACGCGCTGCTGTCGCACTATTTCGGCCTGAGCTTCTGGATCTGCCTGCCGATCGCCGGGATGATGGCGGCCACCTTCGGCTTCCTGCTGGGGTTCCCGGTGCTGCGCCTGCGCGGCGACTACCTGGCCATCGTGACCCTGGGCTTTGGCGAGATCATCCGTCTGCTGCTGCGCAACATGACCGATCTCACCGGCGGCCCGAACGGCATCAGCAACATCGAGAAGCCGACGTTCTTCGGCCTGACCTTCGAGCGCAAGGCGGCGGAAGGCCTGCAGACCTTCCACGAGTTCTTCGGCCTGGAATACAACTCGATCAACAAGGTGATCTTCCTCTACCTGGTGGCCCTGCTGCTGGCGCTGGGAGCGCTGTTCGTCATCAACCGCCTGCTGCGCATGCCGATTGGCCGCGCCTGGGAAGCCCTGCGTGAAGACGAGATCGCCTGCCGCGCCCTGGGCCTGAACCCCACCGTGATCAAGCTCTCGGCCTTTACCCTGGGCGCCGCGTTCGCCGGGTTTGCCGGCAGCTTCTTCGCCGCGCGCCAAGGCCTGGTGACCCCGGAATCCTTCACCTTCATCGAGTCGGCGATCATTCTCGCCATCGTCGTGCTCGGTGGCATGGGCTCGCAGTTGGGGGTGATCCTGGCGGCGATCGTGATGATCCTCTTGCCTGAACTGATGCGTGAATTCAGCGAATACCGGATGTTGATGTTCGGCGCCATGATGGTGCTGATGATGATCTGGCGTCCTCAAGGTCTGCTGCCCATGCAACGTCCTCACATGGAGCTGCGCAAATGAGCCGCGAGATCCTCAAAGTAACCGGCCTGTCGATGCGTTTCGGCGGCCTGCTGGCGGTCAATGGCGTGGCCCTGACCGTCAAGGAAAAACAAGTGGTGGCATTGATCGGCCCGAACGGCGCCGGCAAGACCACGGTGTTCAACTGCCTGACCGGTTTCTACCAGCCCAGCGCCGGCAGCATCCTTCTGGACGGCGAGCCGATCGAGGGCCTGCCGGGCCACAAGATCGCCCGCAAGGGCGTGGTGCGGACCTTCCAGAACGTGCGCCTGTTCAAGGACATGACCGCGGTCGAGAACCTGCTGATCGCCCAGCACCGGCACCTGAACACCAACTTCCTGGCCGGTCTGTTCAAGACCCCGGCGTTCCGCAAGAGCGAGCGCGAGGCCATGGAGTACGCAGGCTACTGGCTGGACAAGGTCAACCTGCGGGAGTTCGCCAACCGCCCCGCCGGGACCCTGGCCTACGGTCAACAACGGCGCCTGGAAATCGCCCGCTGCATGATGACCCGTCCACGGATCCTCATGCTCGACGAACCGGCCGCCGGCCTCAACCCCAAGGAAACCGAGGACCTCAAGGCGCTGATCAGCGTGCTGCGTGAGGAGCACAACGTCACCGTGCTGCTGATCGAGCACGACATGAAGCTGGTCATGAGCATTTCCGACCATATCGTCGTGATCAACCAGGGCACGCCCCTGGCCGACGGTACGCCGGAACAGATCCGCGACAATCCCGAAGTGATCAAAGCCTACCTGGGGGAAGCGTAAATGCTGCAGTTCGAAAACGTTTCCACCTTCTACGGCAAGATCCAGGCGTTGCACAGCGTCAACGTCGAGATCCGCCAGGGCGAAATCGTTACCCTGATCGGCGCCAACGGTGCTGGCAAGTCCACCCTGCTGATGACCCTCTGCGGCTCGCCGCAGGCCCACAGCGGCAGCATCCGTTACCTGGGTGAAGAGCTGGTGGGGCAAAGCTCGGCGCAGATCATGCGCAAGAGCATTGCCGTGGTTCCCGAAGGCCGCCGGGTATTCGCCCGCCTGACCGTGGAGGAAAACCTCGCCATGGGCGGCTTCTTCACCGACAAGGGCGACTACCAGGAACAGATGGACAAGGTCCTGGCGCTGTTCCCACGGCTCAAGGAGCGCTTCACCCAGCGCGGCGGCACCATGTCCGGCGGCGAGCAGCAGATGCTCGCCATCGGCCGGGCGCTGATGAGCAAGCCCAAGCTGTTGCTGCTGGACGAGCCATCCCTGGGCCTGGCGCCAATCATCATCCAGCAGATCTTCGACATCATCGAACAGTTGCGCCGCGACGGCGTGACGGTGTTCCTGGTGGAGCAGAACGCCAACCAGGCGCTGAAGATCGCCGACCGCGCCTACGTGCTGGAAAACGGCCGGGTGGTGATGCAAGGCACCGGCGAGGCGCTGCTGACCGATCCGAAGGTACGCGAAGCGTATCTGGGCGGCTAAGCACGCACCTCAATGAAAACGGCCCTTCGGGGCCGTTTTTTCATTCCGGAATAAAAAACTCCGCCCCGGGCTGTAACAAATCCCCAGGTGCCTTCTCTAGAGGGATAAGCAAGCAAACACGCTTTCTTGAACCCACCCCGATCCGGAGAAACACCATGAGCACCACTCGCACTCTGTCCGCCACCGCCCTGGTCCTGGCCCTGGGCTCCGCCCTGAGCATCGCCGCGGTGTCCACCACTGCCCATGCCGCCGACGACATGGAGAAGTGCTTCGGCGTGGCCATGAAGGGCAAGAACGATTGCGCCGCGGGCGCCGGCACCACCTGCGCCGGAACTTCCAAGGTCAACGATCAGGCCAATGCCTGGAAACTGGTGCCCAAGGGCACTTGCGAAAAAACCGCCAGCAGCACCTCGCCCACCGGCTTCGGCCAGCTCGAAGCCTTCAAAGCCAAGTCCTGATCCCGCATAAGCCTGAGTGTCGATAATGAACAGCGCCCTGATCCACAACACCCGCCACGACATTCAGGCGTGCACCCCGAGCCTGCCGCCCCGCGCAGGCCTGGGGCTCAAGAGCGAACACTTCAAGGACGTCCTCGAACAGCGGCCCGATATCGGCTTTTTCGAGGTGCATGCCGAGAACTACATGGTGGCGGGCGGGCCCTTCCATCATTACCTGGGGTTGATCCGCGCAGACTATTCGCTGTCGCTGCACGGCGTCGGCCTGTCCATCGGTGGCGAAGGCCCCCTGGACAGCGAGCACCTGCGGCGCCTGGCGGTGTTGATCGAGCGCTATCAACCCCAGTCCTTTTCCGAACACCTGGCCTGGTCCAGCCACGGCCCGGTGTTTCTCAACGACCTGCTGCCCCTGGCCTACGACGTGCCGACCCTGCAACGGGTCTGCGAACACATCGATCAACTGCAGAATCACCTGGGGCGCACCATGCTGCTGGAAAACCCCGCCACCTACCTGCAGTTCCAACGCTCGACCCTGGACGAGACGGACTTCATCCGCGAAGTGATCCAGCGCAGCGGCTGCGGCCTGCTGCTGGACGTCAACAACCTCTACGTCTCCTGCATCAACCACCAGCGCGATCCCCTGGCCTACCTGCAGGCACTGCCCCTACACGCGGTGGGCGAGATTCATCTGGCCGGGTTCGCCGAGGACCGGGACAGCCTCGGCGATCGCCTGTTGATCGATGACCACGGCGCCCCGGTGGACCGGGAAGTCTGGGCCCTGTACCAGCAGGCGCTGGAGCGGATCGGCCCCATGGCCACCCTGATCGAACGAGACAATCAGGTGCCGAGCCTGACCACCCTGCTGGAGGAGGCCGCTCAGGCACAGGCGCTGTTGCACCAGGCGCAGGTGCAGCCATGAGCAACCACGCCTGTTTTGCCCAGGCGCTACTGAGCGCCGAACCCACCTGCCCGGCGGGGCTCTGCAGCAGTAACGGCGCCGATCCGGCCAGCCGCTTCGCGGTCTATCGCAACAACGTGCAAGGCTCGCTGATCAATGCCCTCACCGAGGCCTACCCGGTGGTGGCGCAACTGGTGGGACAGACATTCTTCAGCGCCATGGCCCGCCTGTACGTGCAGGATTTCCCCCCACACAGCCCGTTGCTCAACGACTACGGCCAGGACCTGGCGGACTTCATCCAGGGCTTCGCTCCGGCGGCGGCCCTGCCTTATCTGGCCGATATGGCGCGCCTGGAACGGCTGCGGGTCGAGGCTTATCACGCCGCCGACGCCGAGCCCCTGCCACCGGCCCGGTTGCTGGCGGCGATGAACCAGCCCGATCGCCTCGGCCAGCTGTGCCTGCGACTGCATCCATCACTGCGCACCCTGCACTCGGCCTTCGCCGTCGTCAGCCTGTGGGCCGCTCACCAGAGCGATGCCGCCTGGCCGGCGTTCGACCTGCACCAGGGCCAGCACGCCCTGGTGCTGCGCAACGCTTTGGAGGTCGAGGTGATTGCCTTGGACCTCGGCGCCATGACCTTCATCGACGCTCTGCGCAATCACTGGCCGCTGGAAGTCGCGGCGGCCTATGCCCTGGATGCCCAGGCCGACTTCGACCTGGGCCAGTGCCTGGGCCTGCTGCTGGCCCACGGCGCCCTTATCGATCTGCAACCTCACCAGAAGGCGTGACCATGAACACCCAGACACCTGCCCCCGCTAGCGGACTGCTGCACCGGATCATTCAAGGGTTCGAGCGCATTCCCTACAGCCTGATCGCCTTTATCGCGCGGTTTTCCATCGCCGCGGTGTTCTGGAAATCCGGCCAGACCAAGATCGAAGGACTGGCCATCGACCTGTTCTCCGGGACTTTCGAACTGGGCTGGCCGCGCCTGGCCGACTCCACCATTCCCCTGTTCCAGAGCGAATACCACGTGCCCTTGCTGAGCCCGGAAGTGGCGGCGCACCTGGCGGCCTTCGCCGAGCACTTTTTCCCGGTGCTGATCCTGCTGGGACTGGCCACGCGTTTCTCCGCCCTGGCGTTGCTGGGGATGACCCTGACCATCCAACTCTTCGTCTACCCCGACGCCTACCCGACCCACGGCACCTGGGCGGCGATCCTCCTGTTGCTGATGGCCAAGGGCCCTGGAGTGTTGTCCCTCGACCACCTGCTGGCCCGGCACTTCCAGCGCAGCACGCTGTAGCTGTAGCCGCAGGAGCTTCAAGCGCTTCAAACCGGCGGCTGGCGGTGGCACCCCGCCCCAGGAACATGAGGCTACAAGCGATCCAGGGCCTCGCCACTGCGGCGGAACCAGTCCATCAGGTAATCGGCCAGTACCTGGGTGCGCCTGGGCAGGCCGCCCTGATAGGGGTGCACCAGGTACATCGGCATGCTGCGGGTCTGGTAGTCCCGCAACAGCCAGCGCAAGCGCCCATCGGCCAACTCGCTGTGCAGCACATAGGACGGCAGCCGGGCGATTCCGGCTCCCACCAGGGCGGCCTTCTTCAACAGGTTGTAGTGATTGCTGGCAAAGGGCCCGGAAACCCGCACCCGCAGCAGCTCGTGACGCTGGTGATAGAGCCACTCTTCCCGCCCGCTGTAGTGGCTGTTGAGCAGGCAGCGATGCTCGGCCAGCTGCGCGGGGGTCTGCGGCTCACCGTATTGCTCCAGATAGGCCGGGCTGGCGCAGGTCATTTCATGCCAGGCCAGCAATGGCCGGGCCACCAGGCGCTGGTCGCTGGCCACCTCGGAACGCACGGCCAGGTCAAAACCGTCCCGGGTCAGGTCGCGGTAGCTGTTGTTCAGGTCCAGCTCGATCTGCACCTGGGGATAGTGCCGGGAGAACTCCAGCAGCAGGCCGTCGAAAAAGGTTTCGCCCAGGGACACCGGTACGGTCAGGCGCACCGGCCCGGCCATGTCGTCCTTGAGCCGCGCCAGGGCCTGATGCGCCCGTTCGACCTGGGCCACCAGCGCCTGGGCCTGGGGCAGCAACGCCGCGCCGGCGGCGGTCAGGTCCAGGCGCCGGGTGGTGCGTTGCAACAGCACCACCGCGTAGCGCGCCTCCAGGGCGCTGAGGCGCTTGGACAACTGGCCCTTGCTGCACCCCAGGCGTTGGGCCGCCAGGGTAAAGCTGCCCGCCTCCACCAGCACGGCAAACGCCGCCAGATCATCCATCTCGCTCATGGACTGTTTCCATTTGAAAACCAAAGGTTGCCTATTAGCGCGTTAATCCACGAAAAAAAACCACTCTAGACTGCAAGCTCTTCCCCCCTTTCGAGGAACAAACCATGAAGATTCTCTTGATCGGTGCCAACGGCACTATTGGTTCGGCGGTCGCACGCGAGCTGGAGCAACGTCACCAAGTGGTACGCATCGGCCGCACCAGCGGCGAGTTCCAGGTGGATATCAGCGACAGCCAATCGATCCGCGCCCTGTTCGAGAAAACCGGGCGCTTCGATGCGCTGGTCTGCGCCGCCGGCAACGTCACCTTCGCGCCCCTGGCGGAGATGACCGCCGAGCACTTCGAGCTGGGCCTCAGGGACAAGCTGATGGGCCAGGTCAACCTGCTGCTGATCGGTCGCGAGTACGCCAACGACGGTGCGTCCTTCACCTTCACCACTGGCATCTTGAGCCACGACCCGATCCGCAGCGGCGCTTCGGCGGCCCTGGTCAACGGCGCCCTCGACAGCTTCGTGCGCGCCGCCGCCATCGAACTGCCCCGTGGCCTGCGGATCAACTCGATCAGCCCCAACGTGCTGCTGGAAGCCATGGACAGCTACGCCCCGTACTTCCGCGGCTTCAAGCCGGTGCCGGCGGCTGACGTGGCCCTGGCTTACGCCAAGAGCGTGGAAGGCCTGCAGACCGGCCAGACCTACCGCGTCGGCTAAGCCGGCTTATGAGCTGGCTTGTGTAGAAGCTGGCTCGCCAGCGAAGACGCCCTCCCGGACAACACAAGGCCTCAGGGCCTCTTCGCCGGCAAGCCGGCTCCTACGGTTGATGGCGCTGCTGCGGGCAATCCGGGGTTGTGGTGACCGGGCGGGCTGCGTAACGTGTCGGCTCCCGCTTGGAGGCCCGATGATGCGCACTGCCCGTTCACTGCTTTGTTTCGCCCTGCTACCGCTGTTTGCCGGCTGCCAGATGCTGCCGATGTTCAACCCTCAGCCCCAGGTGCCGTCCATGGCCGGGCTGACCCGGATGCAGGGTGAACTCAGTGCGGCGGACGGCAAGTTGCTGTTCAAGCCCTGCACTGAGGATCGCCGTTATGCGGTCAGTGACGGCGGCGGCACCAGCGTGCTGCAAGAGGCCGCCACCCTGGCGGAGAAACAGGGCAAGCTGTTCGCCGACCTGCGCGGCAAGTTCTCTGCCAGTGGCAGCAGCGACGGCCAACTGGACCTGCGCCAGCTGTACCGCGTCGAGCGCTCCGCCGGTGCCTGCGGCGACCCGAACTTCCAGCGCCTGATCCTGCGGGCAGGCAGCAAGAACCCGGCCTGGAACGTCGACGTCAGCGCCAAGGGCATGATGATCGAACGCGCCGGCCAGCCGACCCTGGCCCTGCCCTATCTGGAAGAACAGCTGGGGGACGGCCGTTTCAACCTCACCAGCGAAGCCAATCACCAGCGCGTGGAGCTCTGGGTAGCGCCGCAGCGTTGCGTCGACCCGGTGACCGGCAGCGTCCAGCACCTCAGTGCCGAACTGCGGGTGGACGGTCAGGTGCAGCGCGGTTGCGGCTATTTCGGCGGCTCGCGCAACGACTGATTCGACGAGCAGCGGTTTTAGCCTCACGGCGAGGGAGGATTGCGGCTTATAATCGCCGGTTTGTGCAAAGCAAGCCGGCGCACTGTTGCGCACCGCCTACCCGGACCCTGTCATGTTACGAATCACCGAACTCAAGTTGCCGATCGACCATCCCGATGAAGACCTGCGCGCCGCTATCGTGCAGCGCCTGGGAATCGCCAGCGATGAGCTGCTCGATTTCACCTTGTTCAAACGCAGCTACGACGCCCGCAAGAAGTCATCCGAGCTGTGCTTCATCTACACCATCGACCTCAGCGTGCGCGACGAAGCGCCGCTGCTGCTCAAGTTCGCCGACGACCGTAACGTCAACCCGGCGCCGGATGTCAGCTACAAGGTGGTGGGCCAGGCTCCGGCAGAGCTGAGCGAGCGGCCGATCGTGGTGGGTTTCGGCCCTTGCGGGATCTTCGCCGGCCTGTTGCTGGCACAGATGGGCTTCAAGCCGATCATCCTCGAACGCGGCAAGGAAGTGCGCCAGCGCACCAAGGACACCTGGGGCCTGTGGCGCAAGAGCGTGCTCAACCCCGAGTCCAACGTGCAGTTCGGCGAAGGCGGTGCCGGGACCTTCTCCGACGGCAAGCTCTACAGCCAGATCAAGGACCCGCAACACCACGGCCGCAAGGTGCTCCACGAGTTCGTCAAGGCCGGTGCGCCGGACGAGATCCTCTACGTCAGCAAGCCGCACATCGGCACCTTCCGCCTGACCGGCGTGGTGGAAAACATGCGCCAGCAGATCATCGCCCTGGGCGGTGAAGTGCGCTTCGAGCAGCGGGTGACCGACGTGCTGATCGAAGACGGCCAACTGCAGGGCGTGGAGCTGGCCAGCGGCGAACAGCTGCATTCGCGGCACGTGATCCTGGCCCTGGGCCACAGCGCCCGCGACACCTTCCGCATGCTTCATAGCCGTGGCGTGTACATGGAAGCCAAGCCGTTCTCGGTGGGTTTCCGCATCGAGCACCCGCAATCGCTGATCGACAGCGCGCGCCTGGGCAAGTACGCCGGCCACCCGAAACTCGGCGCCGCCGACTACAAGCTGGTGCACCACGCCAAGAACGGCCGTTCGGTCTACAGCTTCTGCATGTGCCCGGGCGGCACTGTGGTCGCCGCCACCTCCGAACCGAACCGGGTGGTGACCAACGGCATGAGCCAGTACTCGCGCAACGAGCGCAACGCCAACTCCGGCATCGTGGTCGGCATTACTCCGGAAGTGGATTACCCGGGCGGCCCGCTGGCGGGTATCGAGCTGCAGGAGCGTCTGGAATCCCACGCCTTTGTCCTCGGGGGCAGCAACTATCAGGCCCCGGCACAGCTGGTGGGCGACTTCATCGCCGGCAAGCCGACCACCGCCCTGGGCAGCGTCGAGCCCTCCTACAAGCCCGGCGTGAGCCTGGGCGACCTGGCCCTGGCGTTGCCGGACTTCGCCATCGAAGCCATTCGTGAAGCGTTGCCGGCCTTTGAGCGGCAGATCAAGGGCTACTCGCTGCACGACGCGGTGCTGACCGGTATCGAGACCCGCACCTCATCGCCACTGCGCATCACTCGCGATGTCTCGATGCAGAGCCTGAATGTGAAGGGGCTGTACCCGGCCGGTGAGGGCGCCGGTTATGCCGGGGGGATTCTCTCCGCCGGGGTCGACGGGATTCGCATTGCCGAAGCCGTGGCCCGCGACATCCTCGGCATTCAGGCCTGACGCAACGGCCCTTTCGCCGGCAAGCCGGCTCCTACCGCCTACCGTAGGAGCTGGCTTGCCGGCGAAGGTGTCGTCCAGAACCACGCAAGGCTCAAGGGCCTCTTCGCCGGCAAGCCGGCTCCTACGACAGGTTCAGATGCCGGCGCGCAATACGCTGGCCGGAAGTGCCTCGCCACGCTCGACGCTGGCCGCCACCGCATCGATCAACGCCGCCAGTTCATACCCCTGCTCTGCCAGCCACTGCTCATCGTAGTAGGTGGTCGCATAACGCTCGCCACCGTCACAGAGAATCGCCACGATCGAACCCGTCTCGCCGGCCGCGGCCATGTGCTCGGCGGCCATCAGCGCTCCGATCAGGTTGGTGCCGCTGGAGCCGCCCACCCGCCGCCCCAGGCGCTGGGCCAGGTAGTGCATGGCTGCCAGGGACAGGGCATCCGGCACCTTGACCATGGCGTCGATCACCTTGGGCAGGAACGACGCCTCGACCCGCGGCCGGCCGATGCCTTCGATTCGCGAACCGCAATCCAGGCGCAGACTGGCATCGCCGCTCTGGTAGTAGTCGAAGAACACCGAACGCTCAGCGTCGGCACACAGTACCCGGGTGCAGTGCTGGCGATAGCGCACATAGCGCCCCAGGGTCGCGGTGGTGCCGCCTGTGCCCGGGCTGGAGATCAGCCAGCTGGGCTCGGGATAACGCTCGAAGCGCAACTGCTGGAAGATCGATTCGGCGATGTTGTTGTTGGCCCGCCAGTCGGTGGCGCGCTCGGCGTAAGTGAACTGATCCATGAAGTGGCCGCCGCTCTCGCGGGCCAGGCGCTCGGACTCGGCATAGATCTGCGTCGGGTCCTGCACCAGATGGCTCTTGCCACCGTAGAAAGCGATCTGGGCGATCTTCTCCTGGGAGGTGGTCGCGGGCATCACGGCAATGAACGGCAGGCCCAGCAAACGGGCGAAATAGGCCTCGGAAATCGCCGTCGAGCCGCTGGAAGCCTCGATCACCGGCGCGCCGGGCTTGAGCCAGCCGTTACACAGCGCATAGAGAAACAGCGAGCGGGCCAGACGATGCTTGAGACTGCCGGTGGGATGGCTGGATTCATCCTTGAAATACAGCTCGATGCCCGGCTGTCCCGGCAACGGCAATGGAATCAGGTGGGTGTCGGCGCTGCGCTGGAAGTCGGCTTCGATGATGCGGATGGCCTCGCGGGCCCACTGGCGATTGTCGCTCATGTTCTATTCTCGTCAGATCGAACGCCGTACCGGCGCAAGAAGATGAAATGCACCCAATGTTGGATGGTCCGGGGGCGGGGCTCACAGGCCTTTTCTCTGGAAAAATGTCCCGCAACGCCCCGGATCAGACATGTTATGAAATAACTTTCAGGGCTTACAGGTACAGCTGAGAAGCAATTGGAAACACAACTGCAAACGAGCATTTTTAAGCGGGCCCTTTAGCCTCTGCATATAACAAAAAAGAATATAATTTTTGTTTTAACAACTAACTGCACAGGTTAGGGTGTGCCACCTATTTTCAGATTTAGATGGAGAGCGACCTTGCCTCTGCGTAGCACTTTCACTCGTTTCTTTGCCATGGAAGCTGCCAGCGGTCTGTTATTGATCGCCGCTGCCATCCTGGCTCTCATCATCAACAATTCGCCGCTGTCCTGGCTGTACAACGGCCTGCTGGAAACCCCGGTGGTAGCGCAGATAGGCGCCTTGAAGATCGCCAAACCGCTGTTGCTGTGGATCAACGACGGCCTGATGGCGCTGTTCTTCCTGCTGATCGGCCTTGAGGTCAAGCGCGAAGTCCTGGAAGGGCAACTGTCCAAGCCTTCGCAAATCGTCCTGCCGGGCATGGCGGCCATTGGCGGCATGCTGGTCCCGGCGCTGATCTACTGGTTTCTCAACCGGGACAACCCCGCAGCACTCAATGGCTGGGCGATCCCGACCGCCACCGACATCGCTTTCGCCCTGGGCGTCCTGGCGCTGCTGGGCAAGCGCGTACCGACCTCGCTGAAGCTGTTCCTCATGACCCTGGCGATCATCGATGACCTGGGGGCCATCGTGATCATCGCGATCTTCTACTCCGGCGCCCTGTCGACCCTGTCGCTGATGCTGGCGGCCGCCTGTATCGCCGCCCTGGTGGCGATGAACCGCATGGGGGTAGTGAAACTCGGGCCATACATGATCATCGGCCTGATTCTCTGGGTTTGCGTACTCAAGAGTGGCGTCCATGCCACCCTGGCCGGCGTGACCCTGGCGTTCTGTATTCCCCTGCGCACCCGCAATGCCGAGCCCTCGCCCTCGCAAGCCCTGGAACATGCTCTGCATCCCTGGGTGGCGTTCGGCATCCTGCCACTGTTCGCCTTCGCCAACGCCGGCCTGTCCCTGAGCGGCGTAACCCTTGAGAGCTTCACCCACCATGTACCGATGGGCATCGCCATCGGCCTGTTGCTGGGCAAGACCATCGGCGTGTTCGGCCTCAGCTGGCTCGCGGTCAAAGCCGGACTTACGGCCTTGCCGGCCGGCGCCAACTGGGGGCAGATCCTCGGGGTGGCGATTCTCTGCGGTATCGGCTTCACCATGAGCCTGTTCGTCGGCTCCCTGGCCTTTGAGCCCGGCAGCAGCGACTACGCAGGCATGGATCGCATGGGAATTCTCACCGGCTCGCTGCTGGCGGCACTGATCGGTTACGCCGTCACCGCGGCTGCCAGTCGCAAGAACACGGCGCTGAGCTCCTGATCAAACAGGATCCAACCGCCTGAAAACACAAAACCCCGACCAGTTGCCTGGCCGGGGTTTTGTTTTGCAGCAAAGGTATCAGCGAGTAACGCGGCTGGTGCCGTTGACGGTCATGATGCGTACGCGATCGCCAATCCGGAACACTTCGTTTTCCTGCACCTGCTGCACATAGGCACGCATGCTGCCGTCGTCTTCACGCACGGTGATTTCGACGCCCTGGGTGCGGGTCAGGCCTTCCTCAGTGGCCGAGCCCAGCAGACCGCCAGCAACCGCGCCGATCACCGCAGTGACGATGCTGCCACGACCACCGCCGATGGCGCTGCCACCCACGCCGCCGATCACAGCGCCAGCAGCGCCGCCGATCGGGGTCTTGGTGCCTTCGATTTTTACCGGACGCAGGGATTCGATGGTGCCCATACGCACGGTTTGCACGCGACGCGCTTCGTCGCGGGAGTAGGAGTCACCGGTCAGGTTAGAGGCACAACCGCCGAGCAACGTTGCCATCGCGGTGAAAGACGCAACCAGCAAAACAGACTTACGCATAGGATCAACTCCAAAGGACAGATGGTCATTAGACTCCGCAGCTTGACGCCTGTCACGGCGCAGCCCGGATAAAATTGGTTTCATTCAGCCGAAGTACAGACGGTATGAACGCTAAAACTTCTCAATACGGTGATGCCGGTTTCCCGCAGAGCGCCACCGAACAAAGGATTCCCCATGGATTACTTCATCATCATCGTGACCACTGTCGCCGGTCTGTACTTCCACTGGTGGCTGTATGTACGCATCAAGCGCTGGACAGACCGGGACCTGGCGCTGTCCATGGCCGGGAGCGATGAGCAGAAGAAGCAATTCATGCTGCAACAACTAGCCGAGGCCCAACGCCAGAAAGTAAAACGCCGGGACCTGCCGCAATGGCTCGAAGCCGCTGCGGCCGGTTATCCCAGCGAATGACCCGCAGCCCTCAGGGAGCCAGACGTTCGCGGACCCACTGCTCGCCCTGCAGGCGATAGTTCAAGCGATCATGCAGGCGGCTGGGACGCCCCTGCCAGAACTCGATACGCTCCGGCAGCAAGCGATAACCACCCCAGTGTTCCGGGCAATCGGGCTGGCTGTCGCTGAAGCGCGCCTCAGTGGCCTTGAGCAGTTCCTGCAACTCGGCGCGATCGGCGATCACCCGGCTTTGCGGTGAAGCCCAGGCCCCCAGGCGGCTACCCAGAGGACGAACCTGGTAATAGGCATCGGACTCCTGCGGCGTGACCTTGGCCACCCGGCCTTCAATCCGTACCTGACGCTCCAGGGTTGGCCAGAAGAAGGTCATGGCAGCAAAGGGCCGTGCAGCCAGTTGCTGCCCCTTGGCGCTCTCATAGTTGGTGAAGAAGGTAAAACCTTGTTCATCCAACCCCTTGAGCAACAGGATGCGGCAATGGGGGCGACCGTCGGTATCGACGGTCGCCAGGGTCATGGCATTGGCCTCTACCGGGGGCTGCTCGGTTTTCACCGCATCGGCAAACCACTGGTGGAACAGCGCAAAGGGCTCGTCCGGGGCCTGGGCCTCGGACAAACCATCGCGGGTGTAATCGCGGCGCATATCAGCCAGAGACTGCGTCATGCCTGCTTCCTTTTCCTTGAGAATCAGTTGTTAGCTTGCGCGACCTTCTTGGCCGGAGCTGGCGCTTTTTTCGCCGGAGCCTTCTTGGCGGCAGGCTTCTTGGCGGCGCTGGACTTCTTCGCCGGTGCTGCGGCCTTTTTGCCGCTTGCAGCTGGCACAGGCGGCTTGGCGTCCTGCACGGCGACCATTTCAGTCTCGGATGGCGTCGGCTGGTTGTACTTGCTCAGCAGGCCCAACAGGGTGCTGCGCTGGGTCAGCATGATTTCCACACGACGGTTCAGCGAACGGCCCTGCGGGCTGTCGTTGGCGGCGCGCGGCATCACGGCGCCCATGCCACGCAGCATCAGGCGGTCCTGCTTCAAGCCGCTGAGGCTGAAAATGGCCGCAACGGACTGTGCACGATCGCGGCTCAGTTTCTGGTTGGCCAGGGTCGGACCGGTAGCATCGGCATGCCCGAGGATCAGCACGGCCGTCTTGGGATCGCCTTCAACCGCCTTGGCCACGCGGGTGAACGGGCCCAGGGTCACAGGCAGCAGCATGGCCGGACGATCCGGGTTGAAGGAGGCATCGACCAGCGCCGTGACTACCAGCACGTTTTCACGACGTTCCACTTGCAGCTTGCTGTCCTTCACCGCTTCACGCAGGCGTGGCTCGTAGTCGTCCAGCCAGGCCTGGGTGATTTTCGGATCGGGCATCGGCACGTCCGCCACATTCACTTTGCTCAGCGGCTTGGGCTCGCTCTTGGCGAACGGCCACCACCAGTGAGTCTCGGAATCCGCCGCCTTGGCCACTGCCGGAGCAGGAGCCGGCTCGGCCTTCTTGGCTTCGGCGACCGGCTTGTCGGCGGAGTCCTTGGAGGAGAACGGCCACCACCAACTGCTGCTTTCGGCCTTCGCGGCGGGAGCGGCTGGGGCTGGTACTGCGGCCACGGGAGCAGGTGCAGGAGCCGGTTCGGCAGCCGCAGCAACGGCCGGCTTGGCGGCGGCCGGTGCTTTGCCGGCTGGCGCTGCTGGTTTGGCAGAAGCGGTGGCTTTGGCGGCAGGCGCTGGCGCAGCGGCTTTGGCCGCTACCGCCGGTTTGCCCGCGGGAGCGGCAGGCGCCGCTTCGGCTGCGGCCGGTTTCTCGGCCGCTTGCGGGGCTTGATTGCTGCTGCTCTTGTCGGACCCGAACGACCACCAATGGCCGCCATCCGCTTCATTTTGTGGGGTTTGTGCGCAACCGGTGACGGTCAGGCAGATGGCCAAGGCTAGAGACTTGTTTGACGACATGGGATATCCACAAAATGAGATAAAAATTTCGGTCTAAATAACCGCTACAAACAGACGCTTGGAAATTATAAAAGCCACAGGGTTCATGCCTGCAGCTTTTCCAGCATGTTTAAGCAAAAAAGTTCTTAACAGCAACCTTTTTACAGACAATCCGACAAAACCCGCACCAGCTTCTGCGCCCGCGGATCCATCAAGACATAAGGCCCCAGGGTATTTGTCACAAAACCGAAGGCCACGTCATGTTCCGGGTCAGCAAATCCGATGGAACCGCCGGCCCCCGGATGCCCGAATGCCCGAGCGCCCAAGCCGAAAGTGGCATTGGCGACCTGGGGCTGGTCGAGCATGCAACCCAGGCCAAACCGGGTCTGGGTCAGCAAGGTCTTGTCCATGCCCAGGCTGTGCTCACGGGTCAGTTCCTCGAGCATGTCGGCCTCCAGCAAACTGCCATCGAGCAAGCCGCTGTAGAAGCCGGCAAGACTGCGGGCATTGCCATGGCCATTGGCCGCCGGCTGCTGCATGCGCCGCCACTCGGGTTTATTGGTGCTGGTCATGATAGACGGAGGATTGGTAAAGGCCCGAGTGGTCATCGCCGTAGGCTCGCGCATGGTCACTTGCAACAGGCGCTGGGCCGCGGCATCGCCGACATTGCCCTTGCCCCGGGCGATATGCGCGACCCGATGAAACTCCTCGTCAGCCAGGCCCACATGGAAATCCAGCCCCAAAGGCCTGGCCACGCGGGCCACGATAGACTCCCCCGGGCCACGGCCATCGGCCCGCCGGATCAGTTCTCCCACCAGCCAGCCATAGGTGATGGCCGCATAACCATGCCCTTCGCCCGGCGTCCACCAGGGCTGCTCTGCAGCCAGGGCATCGACCATGGTTTGCCAGTCGTACAGGGCTTCGGCAGGCAGCAACTCACGCAGCGCCGGCAGCCCGGCCTGGTGGCAGAGCAACTGACGCAGGGTAATCGCCGCCTTGCCCGAGGCGGCGAATTCCGGCCAGTAATCGGCCACGGGCGCATCCAGCTTGAGCTTGCCTTCGGCCACCAGTTGCAGCGCGGTGACTGCGGTGAAGGTCTTGGTGCAGGAAAACAGGTTGGCGATGGTGTCGCTGTGCCAGGCTTCGGCGCCATCCTTGTCGGCGGTGCCGGCCCAGAGGTCGATGACGTTTCCCCCGCCGATCTGGATGCACAGCGCCGCGCCGCGCTCCTGAGGATCTTCGAACAATGCCGCGAAGGCCTCGCGTACCGCCTCGAATTTAAGTTCGTAATGGCCTTGAATCTGCACCCCTGACTTCCCCCGCAACAATGCTCGACAACGTGGCGCGCATTGTTCCAGCACCGAAGGCATTTGGGAACAGCCGCCAGGGCAGGCAAGGTCTCTCGCTCAAGGAGGCGACCAGGCGCTGCCCGGCGTCTCGCGAAAGCCGCTGATCAGGCCAGCCACTCAATGACCGTTACCCGAGTGGCCACCCGCGTGTCCGCCAAGCCCCTTGCCAGCGTGGGACTTGCCCCCCCCCTCGCCTTCGCGCCCGCCAGCCTCCACCCGCGTCGCCTCGACCCGGGCCTGCTCCGCGACCTTGGCCAGTTGCTCCAGGGCCTGCAGGTTGCTCTTGCGCACCGTCTCGACAAAGCCCTGGAACGGCACATCGGTAATGCCCACCAGGCCAAAATGTCCGTTTTCACCGTCCAGCAAGCGCCCGGTCACGGGCTGGTCCAGATACTGGAACCAATGCACACCAACAATCGACGGCTCGCTCAGCGCCTGCTTGAGGAAGTTGGCGTAGGCCGGGCCACGCTCCTCTTCCCGGGCCAGTTCGGTCACACCGCCCCAGAACGGACCGCGATCCCGGGAGCCGAAGTTGAACTCGGTCACCAGCACCGGCTTGTCCAGGCTGCGCAAATAGGCGAAGTCCTGACCGTCCTGCGGCTTGAGGGTGTAGAGATTGAAACTCAATACATCGCAGTACTGGGCGCAGGCGGCCACCGCTTCGGGGTTGCTGACGGCAAAACGACCGCCCAGCAGCAGGTGATTGGGGGCATGCCACTTCAAAGAGTCGGCGATGGTCTTGAAATAAGTCTCGGCAAAGACTTTCTGGAAATACTTGAAGTCAGCCTCGATTTCCGGGTGCTCGGGACTTGGCAACGGCGGTACGAAGCCCGGGTCCTCCATCAGCTCCCAGGCCGGCAGGTCGATGCCCCAGGCTTTCGACAGGCCCGCCTGATTGCGGTACTTGTCCCGCAGTTGCTTGAGGAAGGCGCGCTTGGCCGGGACGTCGGTGGTCAGGCGCAAGGTGCCGTAGGCCAGGGCATAGCGGGCTTTCGGATCATCTCCGGGACCGGCCCAGGCCAGTTCGTTGTCGGCAAAGTAGCCAATCAGCCAGGGATCGTCGCGGTGATCGCGGGCGGCAATCGCCACCGCGCGCTCGGTGGCCATGGCAAAGCGCGGGTCGAAGGGATCGGGCATGCCGCCCCACCAATCGCTGCCGGTGCTGATGCTGGCGTAGTCGCCGACGATGGACAGCGGCACGGTGTAGGGCACACGGTCGGCCAGCCCCAGGGCCGGCGCGCTCCAGTTGCCGATGGTGTTGAACCCCCAGGCCTGCAGACGATCCAGGGTGTGCTCGACCCAGCGCTTCTCGTCAAACGCCGGCGGCGCGCACGGAACGGCCGCCTCCGCCGCCGCAGGCTGGGCCTGGTTGGCGGACGCCCCGTCCGCCGCCGAGTCGTCATGGACGCAAGGCTTGCCATAGGTGCGCTGCAGGTTGGCCCGGTAGAAGTCGTACCAACGGCCGGCGTTATAGCCACGCCCCTGGTCGGCACCATTGCCACCGCGGTTGTCGCCTTCGCCGTAATAGGCGGCCAGGGGCTCGTCGTCCTTGGGCAAGGCGCTGAACATCCACTCGCGCCCGGCGACATAGGTCTGACTGTTGTCCGGGGCCACGGTGTTGACTCCCAGCGAGTAGAACGGATGCCCTTGCGGGGTCACCAGGAACCAGCGGCCATCGCGTTTTTCCGTGCGGAAGAAGCCGCTGGCCTTGAAGTCCGGGCCCTGGCTTGAGCCGCCGAACTTGTCCAGCGGCGCCTTCTCGCGCTCGCCGAGCCAGCCCTTGAGCTGTTGCTGCTCCCTGGCATCGGCTGCCTTGAGCTGATCATCGCTGCTGACCTTTTCCGGCCAGCGGGCCCGGGTCGACTGACCGTAGCCATCCACCAGCGAAGCGTAGACCGCCTTGATCACGCCCTCATCATCCAGCACGCCGAAGCGCTCAAGGAGGATGCTCTGGGTTGCCTTGGGGTTATCCAGGGACAGGGTGACCGATACCACCTGACTGCGGTCCAGTTGCCCTTCACTACTGGCCAGCAGAATGCGCTGGCCATCCACGGTCATCGGCATTGGCGGCGCAGCCTTCATGCCCTGGCTCAGGGGACCGCTGGCCACCAGGGGCACCAGCAAGGTCTGCGCCGGGCCGGCCGGCAGGTCGACGCGGCTGACCAGGGTCTTGCCGTCGTTGCTCTGAATGCTCACGTACAGGGTCAGGGCCCAGTTCATCGCACTCTGGATGCGCAGGCTCATCATCCCCGACTGCGACCAGTCCCAGGCGCCGCTCTGCGGCGTCAGGCTCAGGCTCGGCTTGGCGGTGGGGTTGAAGGTGATCCGCCGCAGCACTTCGCCCTCGGCCGTCTGCTCCGCATTGGACTGCGGCAGGCTGGCATCTTGTGTCGCCACCTGCACCACGGCGGCAGGTCGGACAAAGTTGAACAGCGTCTGTTGTCCGGCTGGGGCCGCCAGTACCGGCGCGGCAAACAACAGGGCAAATACAGTGGGCAACGAACGGCGAATCATATGAACCTGGCTCTCCCTAAAGGCCGATGAACGGCCGGTGCTGAAGCGGTGACGTGAAATAGACAGCACGGCGCGCAAAGGTGCGCGCCGTGCTCAAGATATTTCTCGGCGAAATGGCGGCAAGGCATTGAGGATAGCCTTGCCATAGCGCTGGGTGACCAGGCGGCGGTCCAGCAGGGTGATGGTGCCGCGGTCCTGTTCGGTGCGCAGCAGGCGACCGCAGGCCTGGACCAGCTTGAGGGAGGCGTCCGGCACCGAGATTTCCATGAACGGATTGCCGCCCCGGGCCTCGATCCACTCTGCCAGCGCCGCTTCCACCGGATCGTCCGGCACCGAGAACGGGATCTTGGCAATCACCACGTGCTCACAGTAGGCACCGGGCAGGTCCACCCCTTCGGCAAAACTCGCCAGACCGAACAGCACGCTGGAATCGCCGCCGTCGACCCGGGCCTTGTGCTTGTTCAGGGTTTCCTGCTTGGACAGGTTGCCCTGGATGAACACCTGCTTGCGCCAGTCGCGATCCAGGCCGTCGAACACGTCCTGCATCTGTTTGCGCGAGGAGAACAGCACCAGGGTGCCGCGCGAGCCCTCCACCAGCTCCGGCAGGTCGCGGATGATCGCCGCGGTATGCGCCGGCGCATCCCGCGGGTCGGCCCGCAGGTCGGGCACCCGCAGCACCCCGGCATCGGCGTGATGGAAGGGGCTGGGCACCACGGCGGTGACGGCTTTCTTCGGCAGGCCGGCGCGCATGCGGAAACGGTCGAAGGTGCCCAGGGCGGTCAGGGTCGCGGAGGTCACCAAGGCGCCGTAGGCCACGTTCCACAGATTGCGCCGGAGCATCTCCGCGGCGAGGATCGGGCTGGCGTTGACCTCAATGTCGAACAGCGAGCCGCTCTCGGCCAGGGTCAGCCAGCGGGCCATGGGCGGGTTGTCTTCCGGGTCTTCGACGGTGAATGCGGTCCACAACTCCCAGTTGCCCGAGGCCCGCGCCAGCAGGCTGCCGAACAGCGGGTACCACTCTTCGGCCTGGTTGCTGGCGATGCCGATATTGACCTCGCCATCCATGCCTTCCTTGAGCAGCTCGGTGAGGCGGGTGAACAGGTCGGTAAGACGGGAGAAGCCCTTCTTCAGCTCGATGCCCATCTCGCGCATGTGCTCGGGGATCAGCCCGCCGACGAAACGATGGCGCGGCCGTTCGCGGCCCTCCATGTCTTCGCCGGTCTTGAAGTCGGCGATCTGCTCGCAGGCGCTGAACATGAACTGCTGCTGGGTCTTGATCTCCCGCGCCAGCTCCGGCACCTGCTCGATCAGGCGCCCCAGGTCCCCGGGCAGCGGGTGCTGGGCCAGCAGCTTGGTGAGGTTCTTGGCGGTCTGCTCCAGCCAGTCGGCGGTGGAACGCAGCCGGGTGTAATGGGCAAAGTGGCCGATGGCCTTGTCCGGCAGGTGGTGGCCTTCGTCGAACACATAGAGGGTGTCGCGCGGGTCCGGCAGCACGGCGCCGCCACCCAGGGCCAGGTCGGCCAGGACCATGTCGTGGTTGGTGACGATCACGTCCACCTTGCCCATGCCTTCGCGGGCCTTGTAGAAGGCGCACTGGCCGAAATTAGGGCAATGGCGGTTGGTGCACTGGCTGTGGTCGGTGGTCAGGCGCGCCCAGTCGGCGTCTTCCAGGGCCGTGGGCCAGCTGTCGCGGTCGCCGTCCCATTTATTCCCGGCGAGCTTCTCAATCATGCTGGTGAACAGCTTCTGGCTGGCTTCATCCACTTCGATCTTGAAGCCTTCCTCCTCGAACAACTGGGCCGTGGCGGTCTGCGCGTGACCTTCCTGGAGCAGCATGTCGAGCTTGGACAGGCACATGTAGCGCCCCCGACCCTTGGCCAGGGAGAAGCTGAAGTTCAGCCCGCTGTTGCGCATCAGGTCCGGCAGGTCCTTGTAGACGATCTGTTCCTGCAGGGCGACGGTGGCGGTGGCGATCACCAGGCGCTTGCCGGCGGCCTTGGCCGTGGGAATCGCCGCCAGGCTGTAGGCCACGGTCTTGCCGGTACCGGTGCCGGCTTCCACGGCGACTACCGCCGGGTCGCCACTGCGCCGGCCTTCGTCGTCGGTGTCGATATCACCCAGGACCTTGGCCACTTCGGCGATCATCAGGCGCTGGCCGTAACGCGGCTTGAGGCTCTTGGCTTCGAGAAAACGCGAGTAGGCGCCCTGGATCGTGGTTTTGAGTTCGTTGCTGATCATGGTTTTTCGGGCGCACAAAACGCTGGATAAATTTTCAGTGGTTCGAATCGGCCGCTATCATACCCCGCTAATTCATCCCGCGCAGAACGGAGTACCCCAATGACCGCTTTCGCCCTTGCCTACACCCTGCACGTGCTGGCCGCCCTGGTCTGGGTCGGCGGCATGTTTTTCGCCTGGATGGTCCTGCGCCCCGCGGCCGTGGCAGCCCTTGAGGGACCGGCAAGACTGCAGCTGTGGACGCAAGTGTTTCCGCGTTTTTTCGTCTGGGTCTGGGTCGCCGTGGTGCTGTTGCCGATCAGTGGTATCGGCCTGCTGCATTTGCGCTTCAGCGGCTTTGAAACCGCGCCCAAGTATGTGCAGATCATGATGGGCCTGTATCTGGTGATGACCGCCCTGTTCATCCGCATCCAGTCCCTGCAACTGCCGGAGCTGCGCAAGGCCGTCGCGGCGCAGGACTGGCCGGCCGGCGCCGCGGCGCTGGGCAAGATCCGCCGGCTGGTGGGCAGCAACCTGATCATCGGCCTGCTGCTGGTGGCGCTGGCCGCGGCCCGGCCGACCTTCTGAATGCAAGCGCCCGCTACAAAAGCGGGCGCCTGGGGAACCGCGGCCTCAAGCCGCCTGTTACAAACGCTGGACCGTCAGCGAACCCGCTTCTCCCGCAGGTCCTGCCTGGCCTTGGGCGCCAGGGCGACCGCTCTTGCCGCCGTCGGTGCGATACACCAGGCAGCCCTTGGACTTGCCCCCGGCACCCGGCTTACCTCCAGCACCGGCCAGGCCACCGGCACCACCATCGACCAGCACCTTGATCTGCTCGCTGGGGAAGTCACGGGGCAACTCGAGGCGGACCTGGGCGCCCGCCGCCCCTGGTCGTCCATTGCCACCGTTGTCCCCATCGGCGCCGCGCCCGGCCTGGCCCCAGGTGCACCCCGGCTCCTCACCGTTGGCGCCGTCGAGGCCGACATAACCAGGAATACCGGCACCGCCTCGAGCGTCCACGGACAAGGTCTCGGCCTTCAGGGATTCAAACCGCAGGTTCAGGTTGCGCCCCGGCTTGGGCGCCTTTTCAAAAGTGCCCGGCGCACCGCGGGAGCTGATCTGGCTGCCGCTGTCCAACTGCGCACGCTGGACCCGCAACTCCAGGCTTTGCCCGGTCGGCACGATGGCGATCCGCGCCTCGCGCCCCAGGTGCAGCTCGTCGACCTTGAGCTCGGTGACATTGGCCGGAATCAGCAAGGTGCCGTAGTCCGCCACGTCGAGGCGCTCCAGCTGCAAGGTGCTAGTGGTATTGGGCAGGCGCATGAAGGAGTTGCTTTCGACCTGCACCACCTGGGCCACGGCCAGGGGACTGCAGAACAGGGCCAGCAGGCAGAGCTTACGCATGATCGGTCTCGACAGCAGGAACAACAGCGGGAAGGGTTTGCAGGTGAAAGATCCCCACCAGCAGGATTTGCAGACGATCACGCCAGGGATGCGCACGGTCCTTGAGGCTGCCATTGAACAGCAGCAGTTCCAGCAAATGGGTCAACAGCAACAGACTGCCCGCCAGATTGACCAGCAGATGCAATGGATTGACCAATGGCTTGGCCAGATTGATCAGCACCACCAGCCAAAAAACCAACGTCAGAAATTTACCCATCCCCCACAACAACTTCATACGCTCCCCTCGTGAATTATTCTTTGCGCGCACAGTAACGATTTATCCCGGGGGGACGCCAGAGGAGGATGAAAATTCTTGCCCAAGCCTCTGTTTAGCGGCTGGATCGACGAGGATCACCCGCCACGGCCGACCTCGGCGGGCGAATTAGCACCTAGGGGAAAACCAGCGCCGGCCTGGACAGCAATACCCCGAGCCGGGAGCCAAAAAGATCCTGCGCGGCAGTGGCGCCGCGCAGGTCATGGGGCTCAGCGGTTGATCTGGATTTCCGTGCGACGGTTCATCGCCCGACCCTCGGCGGTCTTGTTGTCCGCCACCGGCTTGCTTTCACCAGCGCCAGTCACCGAGACGAAGCTGTTGCGTGGAATGCCGTTGCTGATCAGGTACTCCACCACCGAGTGGGCACGCTTGTCCGAGAGCTTCTGGTTGTAGGCGTCGCTGCCGACGCTGTCGGTGTGGCCGGTCACTCGCAGTTGCGCGCTCGGCGCCTCCTGTTTCAGGCGGGTGACGATGGTATTGAGCTTGGACTTGTCGGCATCGGTCAGCTTGGCCGAGTCGAAATGGAAGTACACGTCGCGAATGACGATGGTTTCTTCCTTGACCACTACCACCTCTTCCACCACGGGTGGCGGTGGTGGGCAGCCATTGGCATCGACCTTCACGCCCCTTGGGGTATGCGGGCACTTGTCACGGCTGTCCGGCACGCCATCGCCGTCCTCGTCGCCGTCACCTTTTACCCAGCAATAGGCGCCGGCCAGGCCACCGACCAGCAACGCGCCACCGCCCGCCCACGAGGAGCTTTCGGTGGCGCCCAGCGCCGCGCCCGTGACACCGCCCACCGCGGCACAGATCGGCCAGTCGGTTTTCTGCAAACCTGCACAACCAGTCAACACACTGGTTAACAGAACCAAGGGTACTGCCGTCCGAATGATGCTCATCTGATTTCTCCTGAGGGATCGGCTCAAGGCCGATTCACGGAGTAAAGACCCCGGCATTGATCTGCGCCAGCAGTGGGCCATCGCCGGTTTAGCCCCGTAAACACGGGAGCGTCGCGCAATAAGTGGTGAACCGCTCTAGGCCCGAAGGTGGCGGCGCGCTAGTCTTGGGCGTTCTGATCGAGGAGCTAAGATGAGCGCCGGCATTTCTACTCGTACACCCCAGCAAGCCCTGGCGGCCCTGCTGGATCGCTATGCACCGCAACAGCTGCTGCTGATCGGCGCCAGCGACTTCCCGGCCCTGGCGGCCTTCAAGGCAGCCCACCCCGGCACTCAGGTCGCTCAAGCAGCGCCGGGCCCCCTGCCCGCGGAACTGGCGGCCCGGCGTTTCGACCTGGCCCTGGCGGTGGACTGCCTGGAGCACCTGCCCAAGCGCGACGGCCTGAACCTGCTGGGGGGCATCCGCAACCTCAATGCCAGTCGGATTGCGGTACTGGCCGACCTGTCCGCCTGCGGCTGGCAGGAAACCGACTTTTTCTCCCTGGCCCTGCAGGCCAGCGAACGCTTCCAGCGGGAACAGCAGGTGCTGACCCTGTTTACCTATGATCTGCTTGAATACAAACAGGTGCCCGACTGGCTCAATTCACGCTTCTGGGCGAACCCGGAAAACTTTGGAAAGTATTGGTGGTAAGACGATGAGCGCCTCGATTTGTCCCTGCGGCAGCGGCAACCTGCTGGATGCCTGCTGCGGCCATTACCATGCCGGCCATCCCGCGCCCTGCGCCGAGGCCCTGATGCGTTCGCGCTACAGCGCCTACGTGCTGGGCCAGGTGGATTACCTGCTGGCCACGACCCTGCCGGTGCAGCAGGCCGGGCTGGATCGCCAATCCATCAGCGAATGGAGCGCGCAAAGCACCTGGCTGGGGCTGCAAGTGGAGAGTTCGGAGGTCTTCGGTGGCCAGCCGGAGCACGCCTTCGTCACCTTCACCGCCCGCTGGCACGACAACCAGGGCGAGCATAGCCACCGTGAACGCTCGTCCTTCGTACAGAACCAGGGACGCTGGTATTTCATCGATCCTACGGTGCCTCTGAACGCCGGGCGCAACGATGCCTGCCCTTGTGGCAGCGGGCAAAAATTCAAGAAGTGCTGCGCCAGCTACTTCACCCGCTGAACCAAAAATGCCCCAGGTCGAGGATGGCCCCGGGGAATTCAAAGGGAGTCTTGCCATGATCGGTGAACTGCGCGTCCTGCGGACCCTCTGCCTGCTCGGACTGTTGAGCCTGTCGGGGTGCGTGTCCTGGTTCACCGAGGAGGAACTGGACCCAGCGGTGCACCTGGTGAAAGTCGAGGTGGTCAAGGCCAATCTGCTGGAACAGCGCTTCACCCTGCACCTGCGAGTGGACAACCCCAACGACAGTGACCTGACCGTGCGCCGCCTGACCTACCGGGTCTACCTGCAGCGCTTCCTGCTCAGCGAGGGCGAGCACGAACACTGGTTCACCGTCACGCCCCACAGCAGCCGCTTCTTCAAGGTGCCGGTGCGCACCAACCTCTGGCCGCAGATCCGCGACGTGGTGAAACTGCTGCGCAAGCCTGAACAGCCCATTCCCTATCGCCTGGAAGGCGAACTGGAAATCGGATTATTCATCGGCAAGGACGTGCACCTGAAGCGCAATGGCGTGATAATTCCCGGCGATTTTATTCCGGAGTAACCCGCAATGACCCAGCAACCTCATGTCCATGGCCCTGACTGCAACCACGATCATGACCATCACGATCACGACCATGGCCATGTTCACGGCCCGCACTGCAACCACGCGCACCAGGAGCCGGTACGCAACGCACTGAAAGACGTTGGCCGCAACGATCCTTGCCCTTGCGGCAGCAGCAAGAAGTTCAAGAAGTGCCACGGCGCTTGATCTGAACGCCGGGCGCTAACGCAGCCCAGTCTCTGCGGCCAGGAGCTGCTCCTGGCACAGGACCGTGGCGTACTCGCCGTGCAGATTGGCCAGCGACATGGCATGCACCTCCTCGGCAGTACGGGCCCGACCGGCAAAGTCGGGCTTGTCGAAGGTGTAGCAGGCATCGGCCACCACCCATACCGCAAAACCCAGGTTGCCTGCGGTGCGCGCCGTCGACTCCACCGAGTTGTTGGTGGCCACACCGACCACCACCAGCCCCGTAATCCCTTCCCGACACAAGTCCGCTTCCAGTGGGTTGGCGCAGAACGCGTCCGGCACCTGCTTCTGAATCAGCCACTCGCCATCCCTGGGACGAAAACGCGGCTGAAATTCCACTCCAGATTGCCCGGGCCAGAACACCGAGTCCTTGGAGCGCGACAAGTGCTGCACATGGATCACCGGCCAACCGCGGGCACGCCAATGTGCCAGCAACTCAAGCATCCGCGCCTCTGCCTCGGGGTTGTTGCGCGGCCCGAGCCGGGGTTCGAGGATGCCTTGCTGCTGGTCGATGAGCATCAGTGCGGTGCTGGCCGAAAGGGGCATATGTTCTTCGCTGCGTTTATTGAACTTGATGCACTTGAGCATCACTTTGCCGCTCAGGCAAGCCATCGATCGCTGGTTCAATAGCATCCTGGCCCGACCGGTCACGGAACGTGGCCTATGCCCTGGTCGAGCAGGTCAATCCCGCTGTCTGAGCATTACCTTGTAGCTGGCTTGCCAACGAAGGCGGTGCAAGCCGATAAAACCTGTTCGCCGGCAAGCCGGCTCCTACGCGCTCTGACCGCCGCCGGCGTGCCGGTGATGGCTATTTGCAGCGCCATCAAGAAATACCTCCTGCCCCCGCTTGCGCGGCACTCGCCCGCTCACTAACGTAGCGCCTTTATCGACGTTACCCCCCGCAGGAGCTTGACCATGGCCTCGCCAGCCCTTTCACATTTTCTTCCCCGGCTCGGCGTTGCCGCGGCTGTGGCCGGTGCCCTGAGCCTGGCCGGTTGCCAATCCTGGAACTCGCAGAACAGCCTGCCCCCGACCTCTGGCGTGCAGCCCCTCAAGGGCCTGGCGCAGAACGTCTCCGTGCGCCGCAACGCGGTGGGCGTGCCGCTGATCGAAAGCAGCAGTTTCCACGATGCACTGTTCACCCTGGGCTACGTGCACGCCAGCGACCGCATCGGCGAAATGGTCACCCTGCGCCTGCTGGCCCAAGGCCGCCTGGCCGAGATGTCCGGCGCCGAGGTGCTGGATGTCGACCGCCTGATGCGCGCGGTGAACCTGAAGAAAAGCGCCGACGAGCTGTACAAGGCCTCGTCGCCACGGATCAAGCGCTTCTTCGAGGTCTACGCCCGGGGGGTCAACGCCTACCTGTTCCGCTATCGCGACAAGCTGCCGCCGGATCTGGCGTCGACCGGCTATACCCCCGAATACTGGAAGGCCGAGGACTCGGCCCTGATCTTCTGCCTGCTGAATTTCGGCCAGTCCGCCAACCTGCTGGAAGAGATCAACGCTCTGGTCCTGGCGCAAAAGGTCGGCAGCGACAAACTGCCGTGGCTGACGCCGAGCTATCCCGACGAACCCCTGCCGCTGGCCGAGGCCGACAAGCTCAAGGGGCTGAACCTCTCTATCCCTGGGCTGAACGAAGTCAGCCGCGCCGCCAACCGCATGGCCCAACTCAACAGCCTGGGGGTGCGCGGCGGCAGCAACCTGGCCATCGCCCCACAGCGCAGCCGCACCGGCCGCAGCCTGCTGGCAACCGACAGTCACCTGCAAGCCTGGTACTACGCGCAGATCCGCGCACCGAAATACCAGGCCGCCGGAGCCTCCATTGCCGGTTTGCCAGCGATTCTCCAGGGCTTCAACGGCAAGGTGGCCTGGAGCCTGAGCTCGGTCATGGGCGACAACCAGGACCTGTTCCTAGAGAAGCTCAAGCGCCAGGGCAACGCCCTGTACTACCAGAACAACGGCAAATGGCAGCCGGTGGCCGTGCGCAACGAAACCTATTTCGTCAAAGGCCAGCGGCCGATTCGCGAAGCGGTGTACGAAACCCGCCACGGCCCGTTGCTCAACAGCGCCCTGGGCGCGGCTTCGGGCAGCGGTTTCGGCCTGGCCCTGCAAACGCCGGAGCTCAAGGACGACAAGACCCTGGACGCCTTCTTCGACCTGTCCCGGGCGCAGAACGTCGAGAAAGCCTCGGACGCCAGCCGGGAAATCCGCGCCATCGCCCTGAACATGGTGTTCGCCGATGCCAGCAACATCGGCTGGCAGGTCACCGGGCGCTTCCCCAATCGTCGCGAAGGCGAAGGCCTGCTGCCGTCCCCGGGCTGGGACGGCCGCTACGACTGGGACGGCTACGCCGACCCGATGCTCCACCCCTATGACCAGGACCCGCCCCAGGGCTGGATCGCCACCGCCAACCAGCGGGTGATCTCCCGCGGCTACGGCATGCAGTTGTCCAACTCCTGGCAGGCCCCGGAACGGGCCGAGCGCATGGCCGAACTGGCCTCCAGCGGCAAGCAGGACAACCGCAGCCTGATCGCCCTGCAATACGACCAGAGCACCCTGTTCGCCGCCAAGCTGAAGAAGATGTTCGAAGCCCCGGGCATGGCTCAACCGCTGAAGAAAGCCATCGAGGCGCTGCCCGATGCCGACCGCGCCAAGGCCCGGGAAGCCTACAGCCGCCTGCTGGCGTTCGACGGCAAGGTCACTGCCGGCTCGGCCGACGCAGCGCTGTACGAGTTGTTCCTGCAGGAAAGCGCCAAGCAGATCTTCCTCGACAAACTGGGCCCCGAGTCCGGCAGCGCCTGGCAGGCCTTCGTCGCCAACGGCAACCTGTCCTACTCGGCCCAGGCCGACCACCTGCTGGGGCAGGAGGACAGCCCGTTCTGGGACGACTCGCGCAGCGCGCAGAAGGAAGACAAACCGGCGATCCTCGCCCGCAGCCTGGTGGCAGCCATCAATGCCGGCGAGCAACTGCTGGGGGCCGACCGCAAGGCCTGGCAATGGGGCAAGCTGCACAGCTACTCATGGACCAGCAGCAGCGGCCGGCAGATCCGCGCCCCGATGCAGGCCGGAGGCGACCACGACACCCTCAACAGCGCCGCCTACCACTGGGGGCAGGACTTCGTCATCAGCGATACCCCGGCCCTGCGCTTTATCGTGGATTTCGGTCTCAGCGAACCCTTGATGAGCCTCAACAGCAGCGGCCAGTCCGGCAACCCGGCAAGCCCGAATTATGCCAATGGCATCGATGGCTGGCTCAAGGCCCAATACCTGAGCCTGCCGATGCAACCGCAGAACTTCGAGCGCAGCTACGGCAAGACCCGCCTGACCCTGGTTCCGGGCAAGTAAGCGCCCTGCGCTCTGCCGCCCGCTTGCCCATCCGGTGCAAGCGGGCCTGCCCCAAAACGAACAGCCTGCCCCCGCCACCGGCCTGACGCACCTGCGTGATGCCCAAGCCAGCGCCTCCCGCGATCAACTGCGCACCACGCACCCTATTGGCGCCCGCCGCAAAACACGCCCCACTTCAGTGCGCGCCGACTCTGACGCCGGCTCCCCAAGGGTTTTAAAACACTTGTTCGGGACTCTGGTTCGGAAATTGCTACTTTCAATATGTCTTATGCGTTCCAGTAACAGTACTCATGCGCCACAAGCGCTCATATTGGTTCTTAGGGATTGAATAATGAAAAAAGCATTGCTGACCCTTTCTGCATTGGCTCTGTGCATGGCCGCCGGCTCCGCGCTGGCCAAGGAATACAAGGAACTGCGCTTTGGCGTCGACCCGTCCTATGCTCCCTTCGAATCCAAGGCCGCCGACGGTAGCCTGGTGGGCTTCGACATCGACCTGGGCAACGCCATCTGCGCCGAGCTGAAGGTCAAGTGCAAATGGGTCGAAAGTGATTTCGACGGCATGATTCCAGGCCTGAAAGCCAACAAGTTCGACGGTGTGATCTCTTCCATGACCGTCACCCCGGCTCGCGAAAAAGTCATCGATTTCTCCAGCGAGCTGTTCTCCGGTCCCACCTCGTTCGTGTTCAAGAAAGGCTCGGGCCTGAGCGCGGACACCGCCACGCTCAAGGGCAAGACCGTCGGCTACGAGCAGGGCACCATTCAGGAAGCCTATGCCAAGGCCGTGCTGGACAAGGCTGGGGTCAAGACCCAGGCCTATCAGAACCAGGACCAGGTCTACGCCGACCTGACCTCCGGGCGTCTGGATGCCTCGATCCAGGACATGCTGCAAGCTGAGCTTGGCTTCCTCAAATCGCCACAGGGCGCGGACTACGAAGTCAGCAAGCCGGTGGAAGATCCCCTGCTGCCGGCCAAGACCGCGGTCGGTATCTCGAAAGGTAACAAAGAGCTGAAAGCGCTCCTGGATAAAGGTATCAAAGCGTTACACGATGATGGCACCTACGCCACCATCCAGAAAAAACACTTCGGTGACCTGAACCTCTACAGCGGTAAATAACCAGTCGGCGCCCATCCTCGATGGGCGCCTTTTTTATCGCTACGGGTCACTGATCGATGCTCGAAGAACTTCTAAAAAACCTGGGGCTTTCCGCATTCAGCCTGAAGGGTTTCGGCCCCCTGCTGCTGGAAGGCACCTGGATGACCATCAAATTGTCGGTGTTGTCGCTTCTGGTCAGCGTCCTGCTCGGCCTGATCGGCGCCAGCGCCAAACTCTCCAGCCTGGCCTTGCTTCGGGTTCCGGCCCAGCTCTACACCACGCTGATCCGCGGCGTGCCGGACCTGGTGCTGATGCTGCTGATTTTCTACAGCCTGCAGACCTGGCTGACGTCCTTTACCGACTTCATGGAGTGGGAATACATCGAGATCAACCCCTTCAGCGCCGGGGTGATCACCCTGGGCTTCATCTATGGCGCCTACTTCACCGAAACCTTTCGCGGGGCGATCCTTGCCGTCCCACGTGGCCAGGTGGAAGCCGCCACCGCCTATGGCCTGAAACGCGGCCAGCGCTTTCGCTTCGTGGTTTTCCCGCAGATGATGCGCTTCGCCCTGCCGGGCATCGGCAACAACTGGATGGTGATGCTCAAGGCCACGGCCCTGGTGTCGATCATTGGCCTGGCCGACCTGGTCAAGGCCGCCCAGGACGCCGGCAAGAGCACCTATCAGCTGTTTTACTTTCTGGTCCTGGCGGCACTGATCTATCTGTTGATCACCAGCGCTTCCAACTTTGTCCTGCGCAAGCTTGAACGGCGTTACGCCGCCGGCGCCCGGGAGGCCGTGCGATGATCGAACTCCTGCAGGAATACTGGCGTCCCTTCCTTTATAGCGACGGTTACCACATGACCGGGCTGGCCATGACCATGTGGCTGCTCACGGCGTCGATCTGCATCGGCTTTTTGGTGTCGATCCCGCTGTCCATCGCTCGGGTTTCGCCCAAGCGCTACATCCGCTGGCCAGTGCAGTTCTACACTTACCTGTTTCGCGGCACACCGCTCTATATCCAGCTGCTGATCTGCTACACCGGGATCTACAGCATCGCCGCGATCCGCGCGCAACCGCTGCTGGACGCGTTCTTTCGTGACGCGATGAACTGCACCATCCTCGCCTTTGCCCTGAATACCTGCGCCTACACCACGGAGATTTTCGCCGGGGCGATTCGCAGCATGGCCCACGGCGAAGTCGAAGCGGCCAAGGCCTACGGCCTGAGCGGCTGGAAGCTGTATGCCTACGTGATCATGCCCTCGGCCCTGCGCCGCTCGCTGCCTTACTACAGCAACGAAGTGATCCTGATGCTGCACTCCACCACGGTGGCTTTCACCGCGACCATTCCCGACATCCTGAAAATCGCCCGGGACGCCAACTCGGCGACCTTCCTGACCTTTCAGTCGTTCGGCATCGCCGCCGTCATCTACCTGTGCGTGACCTTCACCCTGGTGGGCCTGTTCCGTCTCGCCGAGCGCCGCTGGCTGGCCTTCCTCGGACCGACCCACTAGGACTTGCAGCAGGAATAACCGTCAATGCGCCACGAGATCCACGACCTGCTCGCTCCCCTGCCGGGCACTGCGCGCCAGGTCCACAGCTTTCATTTCGGCCCCGCCCAGGCCACGGGCAAGATCTACATCCAGTCGTCCCTGCATGCCGATGAACTGCCCGGCATGCTGGTGGCCTGGCACCTCAAGCAGCGCCTGACGGAGCTGGAAGCCGAAGGTCGCCTGCGGCATGAAATCGTTCTGGTGCCGGTGGCCAATCCAGTTGGCCTGGAACAGATACTGATGGACGTACCCCTGGGTCGCTATCAGATGGAGAGCGGGCAGAACTTCAATCGCGGTTTCGTCGATCTCAGCGAAGAGGTGGGCAACGCCGTCGAAGGCCTGCTCAATCACGACCCCCGGCACAACCTCGATCTGGTACGCCGGCACCTGGCCGACGCCCTGGCCCGGCAACGCCCGGAGACGCAACTGCAATCCCTGCGCCTGACCCTGCAACGGCTGGCCTGCGACGCCGACATGGTGCTGGACCTGCATTGCGACTTCGAAGCCGTAGCGCACCTGTACACCACCCCCGAAGCCTGGCCGCAGGTCGAGCCCCTGGCCCGCTACATTGGTGCCGAAGCCTGCCTGCTGGCCACCGACTCGGCGGCCTGGTCGTTCGATGAGTGCTTCAGTCTGCTGTGGTGGCAACTGCAACAGCGCTTCGGCGAAGGCTTTGCCATCCCCACGGGCAGCTTTGCGGTCACCGTCGAACTGCGCGGCCAAGGCGACGTCAATCATGGCCTGGCCCGCCTCGACTGCCAGGCCATTTTGGATTACCTGACCCATTTCGGTGCCATCGCCGCCGAGGCGCCGCCCCTGCCTGAACTGCCCTTCCCGGCCACGCCACTGGCGGGAGTGGAACCGATAGCAACGCCGGTGGGCGGGCTGCTGGTGTTCACCGCCCTGCCGGGGGAATACCTGCAAGCCGGACAGCAGGTGGCGGAAATCATTGACCCGATCCACGACCGGGTCACCCCTATCCATTGCAACAACGCCGGGCTCCTGTACGCCCGCTCGCTGCGACGCATGGCTACCGCTGGCATGGTGATCGCCCATGTCGCCGGCCGCGAAGCCTATCGCAGCGGCTACCTACTTTCGCCTTGAGGATGCAAGCCACCATGTACAAATTGACCGTTGAAGGCCTGCATAAATGCTATGGCGACAATGAAGTGCTCAAGGGTGTTTCCCTCAAGGCCAGGACCGGCGACGTGATCAGCCTGATCGGCGCCAGTGGCTCGGGCAAGAGCACTTTCCTGCGCTGCATCAACTTTCTCGAAACCCCGGAAGACGGCGCCATGAGCCTGGATGGCCAGCAGATCCGCATGGTCAGCGATCGTCACGGCATGCACGTGGCCGACCCGGCCGAGTTGCAGCGGATCCGCACGCGCCTGGCGATGGTGTTCCAGCATTTCAACCTGTGGAGCCACATGACCGTGCTGGAAAACATCACCATGGCTCCACGCCGGGTGCTGGGGGTCAGCACCAAGGACGCCGAAGAGCGGGCCCGGCGCTACCTGGACAAGGTCGGCCTGCCAGCCCGCGTCGCCGGCCAGTACCCGGCGTTCCTGTCCGGCGGCCAGCAGCAGCGGGTGGCCATCGCCCGGGCATTGGCCATGGAGCCGGAAGTCATGCTGTTCGACGAACCGACCTCGGCCCTGGACCCGGAGCTGGTGGGCGAGGTGCTCAAGGTGATCCAGGGCCTGGCCGAAGAAGGCCGGACCATGATCATGGTCACCCACGAAATGAGCTTTGCACGCAAGGTGTCGAGCCAGGTGCTGTTCTTGCACAAGGGCCTGGTGGAAGAGGAAGGCGCCCCGGAGGAGGTGCTGGGCCACCCGAAAAGCGAGCGCCTGCAGCAGTTTCTCAGTGGCAATCTGAAGTAGCGACCCACTACAACGCTCCCGTCCGCACAGGTTTGCCGCGGGCGGGGCGTCGCGCGGCGACGGGCCGGTTCAAGCCACGGGCGCGGGTGGCGGCTCGTCGGGCAAGGTGGGCTCGCCTGGTTCCTGGGGTTCAAGGGGTTGCGGGGTATCCGGGTCGGGCTGACCGGGAATGCCGCCCGCCATGTCGACGGGCGGATGGGCCAGCAGGGTCCAGGCCAAGAGCCCGACCTGATTGGGTTCCAGCTGGGCCAAGGTGGCGCTGATTCGCGGATCTATCTTCATGGGGCACTCCAGAGCGGGGCCCGGCATGCCTCGCGCATACCGGAAATACTCCCAATAGAGTGTGGGTCCGCTCAGGAATTCCCGCTGTCTGTCAGACAGACGTACTCAGGTGCGCGGCAGGGTGACGCCACGCTGGCCCTGGTATTTGCCGCCCCGGTCCTTGTAGGACACTTCGCACTCTTCATCGGATTCCAGGAACAGCATCTGCGCCACGCCTTCGTTGGCGTAGATCTTCGCCGGCAAGGTGGTGGTGTTGGAGAATTCCAGGGTCACGTGGCCTTCCCACTCGGGTTCCAGCGGGGTCACGTTGACGATGATGCCGCAACGGGCATAGGTGCTCTTGCCCAGGCAGATGGTCAGCACGTTGCGCGGAATGCGGAAGTACTCGACGGTACGCGCCAGAGCAAAGGAGTTCGGCGGGATGATGCAGACGTCGCTCTTGATGTCGACGAAGCTCTTTTCATCGAAGTTCTTCGGATCGACGGTGGCCGAATTGATGTTGGTGAACACCTTGAATTCATCGGCGCAACGCACGTCGTAGCCGTAGCTCGACACCCCGAAGGAGATCAGCCGATCCGGGCCTTCGCCACGCATCTGGCGCTCTACGAAGGGCTCGATCATGCCGTGCTCTTGCGCCATGCGGCGAATCCACTTGTCCGATTTGATGCTCATGGCGGGTGTCCTGAAATAGCGAGGTGAAAAAAAACGGTCAGGCATCTTACCGGGGCGCGGGGTCGGGTTCAAAGTCCGGGGCGTTTTTCTCGCCCGCACCCGCGTTTTTCAAGGGCTCGGCGACGAACGACGGGCCGTCAGTCACGAAAACCGAGAAACCTTGGCCCTAGCCATTGGCACGTTCAGGAAAAAGGGTTAAGGTGGCGCCACTGTGCTGCTTGTGTCACTGAGAATCTCTACACGATGTTGAATTTCGATCCAACCATCTCCAAGAATTTTTCCTGCTCTTTGCACTCAGTCTCGGCCAGGGCTTTTCCTGAGTCGCAGTTAACTTTGTCCAAGGAGATACACCATGTCTAATCGCCAAACCGGTACCGTTAAGTGGTTCAACGATGAAAAAGGCTTCGGCTTCATCACTCCACAATCCGGTGACGACCTGTTCGTACACTTCAAAGCTATCCAATCCGACGGCTTCAAAAGCCTGAAAGAAGGCCAACAGGTTTCTTTCATCGCTACCCGCGGTCAGAAAGGCATGCAAGCTGAAGAAGTTCAAGTTATCTAACTTGTACTGATCCAGTAAAAAGCCCCGCCCTCAACAGCGGGGCTTTTTTGTGCCCGGTGTCTTTATCGCCGCCTTTACGGAACAGACGCACGGGCCGCATGCAGCTACCAAGTCACGCCAAAGCCCACGGTGTAGCGAGTCTTGTCCAGATCGCTGTTTTCGGTGCCGCGAATCAGGTCCTTTTCCGCCTTCAGGTTCAACGACGCCCAGTCGGTGACCTTGTAACGCAACCCCATCTCGGCATCCAACGCATAGTCGGCCACCCCGGAAAGCGGTCGCCCGACTTCACCATTGGTGAAGAACTCCACCCGCTTGCCGATCAGATAGCGGTTGTAGTCCCACTTCATCGCCAGGGAATAGAAGTTGTCCTTGCCGCCTTCGGCGTACTCGTAATCTGTACGGTTTAGCAGCGAGCCCAGGGAGAACGCCCCCAACTCATCATCCCAGAACTGGTAGCCAGGGCCGGTACCCACCACCCGCTGTCGCGCCAGTTCCTCGATCTTGTCACGCTTGTAGGTCAGTCGCCCTTCCCAGAACCATTTTTCAGTGATGAAACGGTCCAGGGCATATTCGGCACTCCAGTTGTCCGTGGTCACCTGATGATCCTGGAACTCACGGTTGTACTCACCCTGAGCATTGTGGCGCCAAGCCCCATGGCGCGCCGACGTCTTGAAGTCGATGTCGTAATCATCGGTATTCTTCTCAGCGCGCTTGTAATCCATCGCCACATCGACATTGCCCTTCCAGACCATGTCCTCCACCAGCGGCCTGGGCTTCATGATCTGCTGGATACTCGCCAACTCCACCGTCTTGGGCGCTTCGCCGTTGGCGAGAATGACCTCGCCCTCCCCCGCCGCCTGCAACGACTTGGCCTTCTCCCCGATGTAGGCATCCTGCTTGACCAGCAGCTCCTGGTCGCTTTGCAGGGTCTTGACCTGTTTCCAGTCGATGGAGATGGCGCCGCCGTAGTCGGTCTGGAGCAATAGTTTGCCGCCGTCGAAAACCTTGATCTTGCCGCTCAGGCGGTCACCGTTCTTCAACCAGACGGTATCGGCCAGGACGGGCATGGAGGCGCTGAGCACCGCGAAACACAACAACGTTCTAGGCAACATAAGTAATACAGGGCTCGATCTTGCGAAAAAAAACGGCATTATTCCTGCTGAACACGCCTGAGTCAGGACTGACCCGGGCATTGAGAGTGAGTTCAATATGCATCCGCATCTCAGCCCCTGAACCGACCAACGCCTCTTCATAGATCTGGAACCGCGAATGTGACCGAACACGGCGAAGCTCCACAGGACCCGGCGCAAATCCGACGCACGGCGCTGTACCTGACCCTGGCCCAGGTTCCCGCAGGCCGGGTGGTGAGCTACGGCCAACTGGCAGAAATGGCCGGCCTGGGCCGCGCCGCGCGCTGGGTTGGGCGCACCCTCAGCCAGTTGCCGGCCGACACCCGCCTGCCTTGGCACCGGGTATTGGGCGCCGGCGGTCGCATCAGCCTGCCGGCCGGCAGTCCATCAGGCGACGAGCAGCGCGCCAGACTGCGCGGCGAAGGCATCACGATCCGGAATAATCGCGTGGATATTCAGCGCCATGGCTGGCGCCCGGTAGAGCACAGCGGTTAGAGTGCGCGCTTTGTTTCCGTAACCTGAGGCAGACTTCAGCCCATGCCCCGTAAAACCTGGCGAGCCGCACTTGCCGCCTATGCCAGCCCCTCGACGCTCGTGCTGTTGCTGCTTGGTTTCGCTGCCGGCATGCCTTACATGCTGGTGTTCTCGACTCTTTCGGTATGGTTGCGCGAGGCCGGTGTCGCCCGTGAAACCATCGGTTACGCCAGCCTGATCGGTTTGGCCTATGCCTTTAAATGGGTATGGTCGCCGCTGCTTGACCAATGGCGCCTGCCCATACTGGGCAGGCTCGGCCGACGCCGATCCTGGCTGGTACTGGCCCAGACCCTGGTGATTCTCGGCCTGATCGGCATGGGCTTCTGTGACCCGCAAAAGCATCTGTCCTGGCTGATCGCCATCGCCGTGATCGTGGCCTTTGCCTCGGCGACCCAGGACATCGCCATCGACGCCTACCGCCTGGAAATCGCCGACGACAGCCGCCAGGCCGCCCTGGCAGCCAGCTACATGTCCGGCTATCGGGTAGCGGTGCTGCTGGCGACCGCCGGCGCGCTGTTCTTTGCCGAGGGCTTCGGCTCCACCGGTTTCAGCTACAAGCATTCAGCCTGGACCGGCACCTACGTGCTGTTCGGCGTGCTGATGATTCCCGCATTGATCACCACCCTGCTGATGCGCGAGCCCGCAGTGCCACTGCGCACCCAACTCTCCGCGGGACGCTACAGCTTCGCTCACCAGTTGATCTCGGTATTCGTTCTGATCGTGCTGCTGGTATCGGTGCCCGCCACCTTCACCCAGCTCTACAACACCGACTTCGCCAGCGTGATCTTCGATGGCGTGAGCCTTTTGGACCTGCTGCTGGAAGACCGGGCCTTCCTGCGGGCGATCCTCTACATCACCCTCACCGCCCTGTGCCTGTCGGCCATGGGCCGCCGGGGCCTGGCGCCGGTGCTGACACCGGTCAACGACTTCATCCTGCGCTATCGCTGGCAAGCCTTCCTGCTATTGGGGCTGATTGCCACCTATCGCATGTCGGACACGGTCATGGGCGTCATGGCCAACGTGTTCTACATCGACCAAGGTTTCACCAAGGACCAGATTGCCGGGGTCAGCAAGATTTTCGGCCTGATCATGACCCTGCTTGGCGCCGGCATGGGCGGCCTGCTGATCGTGCGCTTCGGCATCCTGCCGATCCTGTTCATCGGCGGTGCCGCCTCCGCCGCCACCAACCTGCTATTCCTCATGCTGGCCGGCATGGGCCCGAACCTGGAAATGCTGGTTGTCACCATCTCCCTGGACAACTTCAGTTCGGGCATGGCCACTTCGGCTTTCGTCGCCTACCTGTCGAGCCTGACCAACCTCAAGTTCTCCGCCACCCAATACGCCCTGCTCAGCTCGATCATGCTATTGCTGCCGCGCCTGATCGGCGGCTATTCCGGGGTCATGGTGGAGAAGTTCGGCTACCACGACTTCTTCCTTATCACCGCGATACTCGGGGTACCGACGCTGATCCTGATCGCCATTCACTGGTTCCAGGAGAGCCGCCGCGCCGGGCCCAAACCCGAGCCGGAGTCCCCCGCCAGCGGCACCGCCGTCGGCGAAGAATCCTAGGAAATCCCGGGAGTTACGGCTCGTTCCCCGTGACTCCCGGCCCTTCCAAGCGCAATCCTGTACGCCAGCGGAACTCGCCCGTACAATGCTCCGTCACTTCCAGTCTTCAGCAACCGACAACGGCCTACCATGCGTACCAGTCAATATTTGCTCGCCACACAGAAAGAAACGCCTTCCGACGCGGTCGTGATCAGCCATCAGCTGATGCTGCGCGCCGGCATGATCCGTAAACTGGCTTCCGGCCTGTACACCTGGCTGCCGATGGGCTTGCGGGTGATGCGCAAGGTTGAAGCCATCGTTCGCGAAGAAATGAACGCCGCGGGCGCGCTTGAAGTGTTGATGCCGAGCACTCAGCCGGCTGAGCTGTGGCAGGAATCCGGTCGCTGGGAAGAGTACGGCCCTGAGCTGCTGCGCTTGAAAGACCGTCACGGTCGCGATTTCTGCGCCGGCCCGACCCACGAAGAAGTGATCACCGACCTGGCGCGCAACGAGCTGAGCAGCTACAAGCAGCTGCCGCTGAACCTGTACCAGATCCAGACCAAATTCCGCGATGAAATCCGCCCACGCTTCGGCTTGATGCGCGGCCGCGAGTTCATCATGAAGGACGCCTACTCCTTCCACGCCGACCAGGCATCCTTGCAGGTCACCTATGACCGCATGCACCAGGCTTATTGCAACGTCTTCACCCGTCTGGGCCTGAAGTTCCGCCCGGTTGAAGCGGACAATGGCTCCATCGGCGGTGCCGGCTCCCACGAGTTCCACGTACTGGCCGAGTCCGGCGAAGACGATATCGTCTTCAGCAACGGTTCCGACTACGCAGCGAACATCGAGAAGGCCGAAGCCGTGCCTCGCGAAACCTCGCGCCCGGCGCCGACCGAAGAGATGCGCCTGGTCGATACCCCAGACGCAAAAACCATCGCCCAGCTGGTGGAAGGCTACAACCTGCCGATCGAGAAGACCGTCAAGACCCTGGTGGTGCACGCAGAGGAAGCCGGCAAGCTGATCGCCCTGATCATCCGTGGCGACCACGAGCTGAACGAAATCAAGGCCGCCAACCAGCCTGGCGTCGCCAGCCCGCTGGTGATGGCTTCCGAAGCCGAACTGCGTGCCGCCATTGGCGCCGGCGCCGGTTCCCTGGGCCCGGTGAACCTGCCACTGCCGATCATCATCGACCGCTCGGTGGAGCTGATGAGCGACTTCGGCGTCGGTGCCAACATCGACGACAAACACTACTTCGGCGTCAACTGGGAGCGTGATCTGCCGGTTCCGACCGTAGCCGACCTGCGTAACGTGGTGGCCGGCGACCCGAGCCCCGACGGCAAGGGCACCCTGGAAATCAAGCGCGGCATCGAAGTCGGGCACATCTTCCAGCTGGGCAACAAGTACAGCAAGGCGATGAAGTGCGAAGTGCTGGGCGAGAACGGCAAGCCGGTGACCCTGGAAATGGGCTGCTACGGCATCGGCGTGTCCCGCGTGGTGGCGGCCGCCATCGAACAGAACAACGACGAAAACGGCATCATCTGGAGCGACACCCTGGCGCCGTTCCAGATCGCCCTGGTACCGCTGCGCTACGAGACTGAGCAGGTTCGCGAAGCCACCGACAAACTCTACGCAGAACTGACTGCCGCCGGTTTTGAAGTACTGCTGGACGATCGCGACAAGAAAACCAGCCCGGGCATCAAATTCGCGGACATGGAGCTGATCGGCATTCCTCACCGCATCGTGGTCAGCGACCGCGGCCTCGCCGAAGGCAACCTGGAATACAAGAGCCGTACCGAAGCCGAGGCGCAAGCGCTGCCCGTGGCCGACGTACTGTCCTTCCTCCAAGCCCGTATCCGTCGCTGAAACCAGATAGAGAAGTCATGTTCAAGCGAAACACCTTAAGCCTCGGGGGCGCCGCCTTGTGCGGCGCCCTGCTGGTCAGCGGCTGCGCCAACCAGATGTCGCAACGCAGCGAACACGAGGAACGCGTCGAGCGCAAACTGCTCGATCACAGCCTGCAGATCGATGTCGGTGAGCCTAAGGTGCTTGAGCTACCGCAACGCCGGGTACGCATCCACGAGCAGAAGACCTTCGAAGTCACCGAGTTCGAGGTCACTCGCCGCTACGATCGCTACACGCCCTACCAACCCTGGCGGGAAATCTACGAAATCCCGCTGGGCGCGGTAGCGCTGGTGGCCGGCGTCGGAGCCAACGTGGTCAATGTGTTCGCCCTGGGCAATCTGCCGGACAGCGTCACCAAGGATTGGGTCAGCTATGGTGTATCGGGGCTCAACCCGTTCATGAACATGCCGTCCCACGGTCGCGCCCAGCAGAACCTGGCAGCCATCGATGAAGTCCAGCGTGACAAGCGCCTGGAGTATTCGAGCCTGCCCTGGAGCGAGCGTCCGGTGCAGGTCAAGGCCGGCAAGCAGACCTACGACATGAGCACCGATCGCAATGGCGTGCTGCGCTTGAACCTGCTGGACGCGCCGTTCTCCGAACAGGACCTGAACCACATCGGCAAGTTGCAGATCAGCGTCGAAGACGCCCAGGACGAAGTGCACTCCGACTCATCCCTGAGCCTGAGCAGCAGCCTGCGCGGCAAGCTGGTGGAAGCTCACGCGCTGATCTACGACGACCTGGAAGATGACGAAGTGAGCCAATGGGTGCACCGAGTCAAGCGCCTGTCGGAACTGGGCCTGGAAGAAGAAGCCAGCGAACTGGAGCAGAGCCTGATCGAGCTGACCCGTAACGATCCGGAACTGCAGAGCGAGTTTCTCAAGTCCCTGACCAAGAACGCCGGCCGCCTGGTCGCCGACCCCGGCAACAACTGACCCACCCTGTAGGAGCTGGCTTGCCGGCGAAAAAGCGCTAACGCGGCTGAATAACGGCCCGGTTCGCTGGCAAGCCAACTCCTATAGACCGTCCTGGAACAGCTCCAGCTGTTCATGAGCGCCGCGCAGATCCTGCAACCGCACACCAATGCCCAGCAAACGCCCCGGCTTGCCCCCCCGCTTGAAGGCCTGGGTCAGCAGCTGCCGATAACTCTCCAGGTCCCGCCCCGCCCCCGCCTGCTCCAGGGTGGTCTGAGTAAAATCATGGAACTTCACTTTGACGAACGGCTTGCCCGGCCGGTAGCTGGCGTCGATCCGGGTCACGCGTCCGGCCAGCGTCTGCATCAGTTCCGGTAGCTTCTGCAGGCAACTGTCCAGATCCGGCAGGTCCACGTCATAGGTGTTTTCCACGCTGATGGACTGGCGCCGACTGTCATTCTGCACCGGCCGCTCGTCGATCCCCCTGGCCAGACTCCACAAGCGCTCGCCGAAACTGCCGAACTCGCGCACCAGCGCCAGCTTGCTCCAGTCGCGCAATTGCAGGCAGTCGACAATCCCCAGGCGACCCAGTTTGTCCGCCGTGACCTTGCCCACCCCATGCAACTTGCTCACCGGCAATTCGGAGACAAAATCCTCCACCTGATCCGGAGTGATGACAAACAGGCCGTTGGGCTTTTTCCAGTCACTGGCAATCTTGGCCAGGAACTTGTTGGGCGCGACCCCGGCCGAGACGGTGATATGCAACTGATTGGAAACCCGCCGACGAATATCCTGGGCGATGCGCGTCGCGCTGCCGGCGAAGTTTGGGCTGTCGGAAACGTCCAGGTAGGCCTCGTCCAGGGACAAGGGCTCGATCAGATCGGTGTAATCACGAAAGATCGTATGAATCTCTTTCGACGCCTCGCGATAGGCATCCATGCGCGGCTTGACGATCACCAGGTCCGGGCACAGGGTCAACGCGTGCCTTGAGGACATGGCCGAACGCACGCCGTAAGCCCGCGCCTCATAGTTGCAGGTGGCAATCACTCCCCGTCGATCCGCGGAGCCCCCCACTGCCAGCGGTTTGCTGGCCAGCTGCGGGTCATCGCGCATTTCGATGGCCGCATAGAAGCAATCACAGTCAATGTGGATGATTTTGCGCTGCATCATATAAAGGCAGAGATCATGGAAGGCGGACATCGCAACGAAAGCAGGACGCAAGTATCTACCGACACCTGTATATAGCACCAGTGCCTTGTATCTTCGCATCCCTCCTCACAGCCCCCGATTGAATTTATTTACGCAACGGCAGCCCAACCGCCAACAGAGCTGCAAGCCCCGTTCTACCTAGGCCGAAGCCTCCTTCAAAGGCGGCTCAAGGACGCTAAGCGATTGAACCGGAAGCAATTTTCAAAATTTAATGATTGACAGAATCTGACCAGCCTGTAGAATTCGGCCCTATCAGACGCGGGATGGAGCAGCCTGGTAGCTCGTCGGGCTCATAACCCGAAGGTCGTCGGTTCAAATCCGGCTCCCGCAACCAAACATCGAAAAAGGCCACTTGAAAAAGTGGCCTTTTTTGTGCGCGCGAGTTTTACCCTGCCCGCCGCTCCTTGCAAAACTCCTTGCCTGTCCATGACTTAAGCTGATCGGCTGGTGTTTCGACGTTAATTTGACCCATTGAGCCATTAACGGTTGACACTCAGTCGTTCGCCTGTAGAATGCCGCCACACAGACGCGGGATGGAGCAGTCTGGTAGCTCGTCGGGCTCATAACCCGAAGGTCGTCGGTTCAAATCCGGCTCCCGCAACCAAACATCAAAAAAGGCTGCTCGAAAGAGTGGCCTTTTTTGTATCTGTTGAAAAAGTCCTTTCGCAACAATGGCCTGAGAAAATGTTGCGAACCGTAAGCGGTGCTTCGACCCTTCAAGATGCGAGCTATGCTCTGTCTCGAGCAACCACCCGGCGGCAAGCGCCCAGGGTCGCCGGGTCACGGTGAGACGCGTTAATATCTGAAACTATTTTTTCTACAGGGATTGGTAACTTGGCTGGATACCCCCATCCTGTCGCGCACAATCCACGAGGTGATTGATGCGCGCCAACATGTCTGATTCACAAGACAGCGATACCACAGCTACCGCCACTCAACCCGTGACAGCCACTCGCTTGCGCTGGCTGGACCTGTTGAGCAAATACCGCCAGCCCCTGGGCCTGGCCGTCACTCTGTTGCTGTTCGCCATTGCCCTGATCGCTTGCCGTCACTTGCTCAGCGAGCTGGACTTCTACGCACTGCACGACTCGATCCTTGAAGTGCCCAAGCCAGCCCTGCTCGGCGCCCTGGGCGCGACCATCGTCGGCTTCATCATCCTCTTGGGCTACGAGTGGTCCGCCAGCCGCTATGCCGGGGTCAACCTGCCCGGTCGCACCCTGGCCCTGGGTGGCTTTACCGCCTTCGCCATCGGCAACGCCATCGGCCTGTCGCTGCTGTCCGGCGGCTCGGTGCGTTATCGCCTGTACGCGCGCCACGGGCTGGGGGCCTCAGACGTCGCCCACATGACCCTCTTCGCCAGCCTCTCCCTGGGCTGCGCCCTGCCACCGCTGGCGGCCCTGGCCACCCTGAGCAACCTGCCGGCAGCTTCGGCGGCCCTGCGCCTGCCGGAGAGCCTGTTGGCCGGCATCGCCCTGGCCATCCTGTTGCTGGGCGCGGTACTGGCCGTCGGCATCTATCGTCGACGCCTGCCGGAGCAGCCCCTGCGCGACAACCTGCTGGTCCGGGTCGGACGCCGTACCCTGCGCCTGCCCGGGCGCCGCCTGACCTTCCTGCAACTGATCATCACCGCCCTGGACGTCGCCGCAGCCGCCACAGTGCTCTACCTGCTGCTGCCAGAAGCACCGCCCTTCGGCGCCTTCCTGCTGGTCTACCTGCTGGCCCTGGCGGCCGGCGTACTCAGCCACGTGCCGGGTGGTGTCGGGGTGTTCGAAGCCATCCTGCTGGCAGCCTTCGCCAACAAGCTCGGCGCCGCGCCCCTGGCCGCCGCACTGCTGCTGTACCGCCTGATCTACGTGGTGCTACCGATGTTGGTGGCCTGCGTCCTGCTGCTGATCAACGAAGCCCAGCGCCTGTTCCAGACCCGCCAATCGCTGCGGGTAGCTTCCGGCCTGGCAGCACCGATCCTCGCGGTGCTGGTGTTCCTTTCCGGCGTGGTCCTGCTGTTCTCCGGCGCCACCCCGGAAATCGACACCCGCCTGCAACACATCGGCTTTCTCATTCCCCATCGCCTGGTGGACGCCTCGCACTTCGGCGCCAGCCTGATCGGTGTGCTCTGCCTGCTACTGGCCCAGGGCCTGCGGCGGCGCCTGTCGGCAGCCTGGATGCTCACCACCATTCTGTTGCTGGTGGGCGCCCTGCTCTCGCTGCTCAAAGGCTTCGACTGGGAAGAAGCCTGCTTGATGACCCTCACCGCCAGCCTGCTGGCAGTGTTCCGACGCTCGTTCTACCGTCCCAGCCGCCTGACCGAACTGCCCTTCTCGCCGCTGTACCTGGTGGCCAGCGTTTGCGTGCTCGGTGCCTCCATCTGGCTGCTGCTGTTCGCCTATCAGGACGTACCCTACAGCCATCAGCTGTGGTGGCAGTTCACCCTCGACGCCGATGCTCCCCGGGGCCTGCGCTCGCTGCTGGGCGCCGCGGTGCTGTTGCTGGTGGTGTCCCTGACCTGGCTGCTGCGCACTGCGCGCCCGGTGATCCACCTGCCCACCCGTGACGAGCTGGACAAGGCGGCGCAGATCCTCATGGCCTCGTCCCAGCCCGATGGCGGCCTGGCCCTGACCGGCGACAAGGCACTGCTGTTCCACCCCAACGACGATGCCTTCCTCATGTACGCTCGCCGTGGCCGCAGCCTGGTGGCGCTATATGACCCCATCGGCCCGCCCCAGCAACGCGCGGAAATGATCTGGCAGTTCCGCGACCTGTGCGACGTGCATCACGCACGCCCGGTGTTCTACCAGGTCCGGGCGGAAAGCCTGCCCTACTACATGGACATCGGCCTGACCGCGATCAAGCTCGGCGAAGAAGCCCGGGTCGATCTCAAGCGCTTTGATCTCGAAGCCAAGGGCAAGGAGATGAAGGACCTGCGCTACACCTGGAACCGCGGCACCCGCGACGGCCTGTCGCTGGAGATCCACGAGCCCGGGCAAGCGCCGATGGACGAGCTGAAGGTGATTTCCGACGCCTGGCTGACCGGCAAGAACGTTCGCGAAAAGGGCTTCTCCCTGGGCCGCTTCAGCGATGACTACCTCAAGCACTTCCGCATCGCCATCATCCGTTTCGAAGGACGCCCGGTGGCCTTTGCCAACCTGCTCGAGACTTATAGCCATGACCTGGCCAGCCTCGACCTGATGCGGTCGCACCCGGATGCGCCGAAGCTGACCATGGAATTCATGATGGTTGGCCTGATCCAGCACTATAAAAATCATGGATACGCCCGCTTCAGCCTGGGCATGGTGCCGCTGTCCGGCCTGCAGCCCCGGCGTGGCGCGCCGCTGACCCAGCGTCTGGGCTCGATGGTGTTCCGCCGTGGCGAGCAACTGTATAACTTCCAAGGTTTGCGCCGCTTCAAAGACAAGTTCCAGCCCGACTGGGAACCCCGTTACATGGCTGTGCCAGCCGGGCTTGACCCGCTGGTGGCACTGGCCGACACCGCCGCCCTGATCGCAGGCGGCCTGACTGGATTGGTGAAACGCTGATGATTCAACGCTCTTGGCGGTATCTGCTGGCCACACTGGTGGTGCTGGCTGTGATTGCGGGTGGCGGCTACTGGTGGTGGAACCGCCCCGCCCCTGAACCGACCCTGGAACAACTGACCCAGGCCGACGGCTCGACCCTGACCCGCGTGACCCCGGGCACCAAGGCCAAGGCCCGGGTGGTGGTGGCCGCGCTGCCTGACGCCACCCTGACCGACAAGCAGCTGCTGGCCCTGAGCCGCAGCGGCGCGGCGCAGATCGTCCAGGTGGTCCTGCCCAAGGACGACTGCAAACTGCAGGAACAAGCCCTGCAAGGCGCCCTGCCCCAGCTCAGTGGGCCGGCCACCCTGGTCAGCGGCATCGGCCCGGGCGCGGCGCTGGCCTGGCGCTGGATCGCCACCCAGAGCGACGACAAGGCCCAGGCCGTGTCGGTTGGCTTCACCATCAACCCGGCGCCCGGCTGCACCGATCCGCTGCCCAAGACCCTGGCCCACGGCCACTGGCTGGTAGCCTGGAACGACAACCCGGACGACGAAAGCGCCGGCTTCGTGCGTGACACCCCCAACGCCACCACCAGCATCAGCGATTACGACATCCACCTGCCCCAGGTGCTGAACAACGAGCTGCGCAAGCTGCTGGTGGGTTCGGAGAACGGCGGCCTCAGCATCCCCGTGGTCGAAGTCCCGGCCGGCCAGGCCAAGGACACCGTGACCCTGTTCCTCTCCGGTGACGGCGGCTGGCGCGACCTGGACCGCGACGTGGCCGGCGAGATGGCCAAGATCGGCTATCCGGTGGTGGGCATCGACACCCTGCGCTACTACTGGCAGCACAAGACCCCGGAACAGAGCGCCATCGACCTCACCGAGCTGATGCAGCACTACCGGCAGAAGTGGGGCACCAAGCGCTTCGTGCTGACCGGCTACTCCTTCGGTGCAGACGTGCTGCCGGCGATCTACAACCGCCTGCCGGAAGCCGAGCAACAGCGCATCGACGCCATTATCCTGCTGGCTTTCGCCCGCACCGGCAGCTTCGAGATCGAAGTCGAAGGCTGGCTGGGCAACGCCGGCAAGGAAGCGGCCACCGGCCCGGAAATGGCCAAGCTGCCTGCGGCCAAGGTGGTGTGCATCTATGGCGTGGAAGAAGTCGATGAAAGCGGTTGCACCGACAAGACTGCCGTCGGTGAAGCCATGAAGCTGCCAGGGGGCCATCACTTCGACGAAAACTACCCAGCACTGGCCAAGCGCCTGGTGGATGCCATCGAGAAGCGTCAGGTCAAGGATCAGGCTACTGCTCAAGAGTGAGCTGAGCCTCGCTCCATAAAAGCCCCCGCAGCCTTGAAGCTGTGGGGGCTTTTTTACATCAGCTGCCCCGTTGAAGACGGCTTGATTGCGGATGACTCCCGCGCAGCTTGTAGGCAAACTCCGAGAGTTGCGTAAGGGGTGCGTTTTGGGCACTTTGCTGCCTTGTTGGCCTTGGCTTCGACGGGCTAGGCTCCGGGAGTCGCTGAGCATTTAGTGACCGGGCTTGGAAACCCGAAGAGTTAAGAGCAACAGCACCCCATCACAACTGCAGCGGCTTAGCGCTGCAGTCCTGTGTTATGGCGGCTGTGCGTGGGACGCTTTTGGGCGTGCCGGTTCTTAACTCCCGGTTTTCCAACCTGCGCATAGCTGCCACCCATTCGCTTGGAAACGAACGTGGCAACTTCTTTGAGTTAAGGAGTATGACCATGAGCCAAACAAGTACGCCTGCACCTCATGAACTGAAAACCGTCGGCCTCACCCCTTTCATCTACCGTTCCGACCTACCGCTGTTCCAGGTCTGCCCCGGCCTCCCCATTGGCGCCGCCCTGGCCCAAGCCTCCGACCTGCTGTCTCTGGCCAAGGCCTTCGCCGAAGACGCCGCCTACAGCAAGGACAGCGACCGACACGCCTGGGCGGCGCACTACCTGACCGCCATGGGCAAGGCGGTGGTGGACGATGTGGTGCAGGCGCTCGCTGCGTAACGCGCGAGGGGTGATCTCGCGAAAGCGTTCTGTTATCGGTATTGATGTTGGCTGTCGGGCCGTTATCGCGAGCAAGCTCGCTCCTACAGGGGCCGTGAAATGAAAAAGCCCCCGCTGCCGCAAGGCAACGGGGGCTTTTATGGGCTCAGGCTTATATCTCGACCTGGGTGCCCAGTTCGATCACCCGGTTCACCGGCAGCTTGAAGAAGCGCAGGTTGCCGTTGGCGTTCTTCAACATGAAAGCAAACAAGGCTTCGCGCCAGCGGGCCATACCTTCGAGCTTGGAGGCGATCACCGTCTCGCGGCTGAGGAAGTAGGTGGTGCGCATCGGGCTGAAGTCCAGCTCGTCCAGGTGGCACAGCTTCAGGGCTTCCGGCACGTCAGGCTCGTCGGTGAAGCCAAAATGCAGGATCACCCGGAAGAAACCTTCGCCGTAGGCATCCACCTCGAAGCGCCGCTGGGCGGGCACCCGGGGAATGTCTTCGTAGACCACGGTCAACAGCACCACTTGCTCATGCAGCACCTGGTTGTGCAGCAGGTTGTGCAACAGCGCGTGGGGCACGGCGTCCGGGCGGGCGGTGAGGAACACCGCGGTGCCCTGGACCCGATGCGGCGGCTGCACGCGGATGCTGCCAATGAAGATCGGCAGCGGCAGGCCGCCTTCGTCCAGGCGATCCACCAGCAGTTCCTTGCCGCGTTTCCAGGTGGTCATGAGGATGAACAGTACGATCCCCGCCAGCACCGGGAAGGCACCGCCCTGAACAATCTTCGGCACGTTGGCAGCGAAGAACAGCCCGTCCACCAGCAGGAAGCCCACCAGCACCGGCACCGCCAGCACCGGTGGCCATTTCCATAGCAGCAGCATCACCGCCGACACCAGGATGCTGGTGATCAGCATGGTCCCGGTCACCGCCACGCCGTAGGCCGAGGCCAGGGCGCCGGAGGACTCAAAGCCCAGCACCAGCAGGATCACGCCCACCATCAGCGACCAGTTCACCGCGCCGATGTAGATCTGCCCTTGCTCGGCACTGGAGGTGTGCTGGATGTACATGCGCGGGATGTAGCCCAGCTGGATCGCCTGACGGGTCAGGGAGAAGGCACCGGAAATCACCGCCTGGGAGGCGATCACCGTGGCCAGGGTCGCCAGCACCACCAGCGGGATAAGGGCCCAGCCCGGCGCCAGCAGGTAGAACGGGTTGCGCGCGGCGTCGGGGTTCTCCAGCAGCAGCGCGCCCTGGCCGAAGTAGTTCAGCACCAGGGCCGGCAGCACCAGGGCGAACCAGGCCCGGGCAATCGGCTTGCGACCGAAGTGGCCCATGTCGGCATACAGGGCCTCGGCGCCGGTCAGCGCCAGCACCACGGCGCCGAGAATGGCCACGCCCATGCCTGGATGGACGATGAAGAAGCGCACGCCCCACACCGGGTTCAGTGCCTGCAACACTTCAGGATGCTTGAGGATGCCATTGACCCCCAGGCCACCCAGCACCAGGAACCAGGTCACCATGACCGGGCCGAACAGCTTGCCGATGCGATCGGTGCCGTGTTTCTGGATCAGGAACAGCGCCACCAGCACCACCAGCGCCATGGGCACCACCCAGTGCTCCAGGCCGCTGAACGCCAGCTCCAGCCCTTCCACCGCCGACAATACCGAGATCGCCGGGGTGATCATGCTGTCGCCATAGAACAAGGCAGCGCCGATCAAGCCGAGGATCACCAGCACCGAACGCAAACGCGGATAAGCGCCGGACGCACGTCGAGCCAAAGCGGTCAGGGCCATGATGCCGCCCTCGCCCTGGTTATCGGCCCGCAGGATGAACAGCACGTACTTGATCGAAACGACCCAGACCAGCGACCAGAAAATCAGCGCCAGGATGCCGAACACCCCATCGTGGTTGACCTGAACGCCATAACTGCCGGAAAACACTTCTTTAAGGGTATAGAGCGGGCTGGTGCCGATATCGCCATACACCACCCCGACCGCCGCCACCAGCATCCCCAGAGGCTTGACCCCGGAGTGCTCGCCACTCGCCGCCTGACTACTTGCCTGACCCATCAATGACTCCTACTACCAAGACCGGGGCTTCTTATATAGAAAGCGCAAGGTTATACAAGGGCTATTCTCTAAACTTGTGCAGTTTCCCATGTAACTTGCAGGTTTTTATTACCACTGGGTGCCTAACTAACGGCGCATGAAAACCACCGGGCATAACGCGAAGAAGCATAGTCCAGCGCTCGTCGTATTTCCCCTGCATAAAGCTGGTCAAGCGCCTCGACCATCGCTAGAATTGCGCACTTTTTGATCAGAGGCGCAGCCAGCGCCCAAGCGTCGCACTTGCCCCCCAAGTGATTCGACACCAATACCGAGGTTAGACATGTCCACCCCCTCCGCGCCGGCCAACCCGAAAGTCGGCTTCGTATCCCTGGGTTGCCCAAAAGCTCTGGTCGACTCCGAGCGCATCCTCACTCAACTGCGCATGGAAGGCTATGACGTGGTGTCGACTTACCAGGACGCCGATGTCGTGGTGGTCAACACCTGCGGTTTCATCGACTCGGCCAAGGCCGAATCCCTGGAAGTGATCGGCGAAGCCATCAAGGAAAACGGCAAGGTCATCGTCACCGGCTGCATGGGCGTCGAAGAAGGCAATATCCGTGACGTGCACCCAAGCGTGCTGGCCGTGACCGGCCCGCAACAGTACGAGCAGGTGGTCAACGCCGTGCACGAAGTGGTGCCGCCAAAACAGGACCACAACCCGCTGATCGACCTGGTGCCGCCACAAGGCATCAAGCTGACCCCGCGGCACTACGCCTACCTGAAGATTTCCGAAGGCTGCAACCACAGCTGCAGCTTCTGCATCATCCCGTCGATGCGCGGCAAACTGGTCAGCCGCCCGGTGGGTGATGTGCTCGACGAGGCCCAGCGCCTGGTCAAGTCCGGGGTCAAGGAACTGCTGGTGATCTCCCAGGACACCAGCGCCTACGGCGTCGACGTCAAGTACCGCACCGGCTTCTGGAACGGCGCGCCGGTGAAGACCCGCATGACCGAGCTCTGCGAGGCCCTGAGCACCCTGGGTGTGTGGGTGCGCCTGCACTACGTGTACCCGTACCCGCATGTGGACGAACTGATTCCGCTGATGGCCGCCGGCAAGATCCTGCCGTACCTGGACATCCCGTTCCAGCACGCCAGCCCGAAAGTGCTCAAGGCCATGAAACGCCCGGCTTTCGAAGACAAGACCCTGGCGCGGATCAAGGCCTGGCGCGAGATCTGCCCGGAGCTGATCATCCGCTCGACCTTCATCGTCGGCTTCCCCGGCGAAACCGAAGAAGACTTCCAGTACCTGCTCAACTGGCTGACCGAAGCCCAGCTGGACCGAGTCGGCTGCTTCCAGTACTCGCCGGTGGAAGGCGCGCCGGCCAACGACCTGGACCTGGAAGTGGTCCCGGACGAGGTCAAGCAGGACCGTTGGGAGCGCTTCATGGCGCACCAGCAGGAAATCAGCTCGGCGCGCCTGCAACAGCGCATCGGCAAGGAGATCGAAGTGCTGATCGACGAAGTCGACGAGAATGGCGCGGTAGGCCGCTGCTTCTTCGATGCCCCGGAAATCGACGGCAACGTGTTCATCGATGGCGCCGGCGACCTGAAGCCGGGTGACAAGGTCTGGTGCCGGGTCACCGACGCCGACGAATACGACCTCTGGGCCGAAACCCTGTAAGGCGTAAAAAAACTGCCAAGCCCCGCTCTCGTCACGAGATGCGGGGCTTTTTTCGGTCTATCGTTAGCCCTTGCCAATCACCTCAGGGGCACACCGCATGCGCCACCACCCGGTCATCCACACTCCCAAACTCAGCGACTACCCGGAACTGGTGCGCGTCTGGGAAGCCTCGGTGCGCGCCACTCACGACTTTCTACCGGACAGCTATGTAGCGCTGCTGCGCAACCTGGTACTGACCCGCTACCTGGACGCGGTGATGCTGATCTGCACCCGCGACCCACGCCAGCGCATCACCGGATTTGCCGGGGTGGCGGCGGGCAAGATCGAGATGCTGTTCATCGACCCGGCCCATCGAGGCCAGGGCCTGGGCCGACAATTGCTGCGCTACGCGGTGGAGCACTTGAACGCCTATCAGCTGGACGTCAACGAACAGAATCCCCAGGCCCTGGGCTTCTACTTCAAGCAGGGGTTCGAAGTGGTCGGCCGCTCGGAGCAGGACGGCATGGGCCAGCCCTACCCACTGCTGCACATGCGCCTGAAGCAGCCACAGCTGCAAGCCCTGCGCGGCTAAAAGCCACAGCGGGCAAATGGACCCGCGATTAACCGGCGCCAGGCAGGTACAATGGCCGCCCTCTTTTGTTACGGCCCCTGACATGACTGACCCGATTCGTCTCTCCAAACGCCTCATCGAACTGGTCGGCTGCTCTCGCCGCGAGGCTGAGCTGTTCATCGAGGGCGGCTGGGTCACCGTAGACGGCGAAGTCATCGACGAGCCGCAGTTCAAGGTCGGCGCGCAAACGGTCGTACTCGACCCCGAGGCCAAGGCCACCGCTCCAGAGCCGGTGACCCTCCTGCTCAACGTGCCCGCCGGCCAGGATCTGGACAGCGCCATGCAGTCCATCAGCGCCGACAGCCTGTCCGAGGAGCACCGCTACGGCAAACGTCCGCTGCGTGGGCATTTCCTGCGCCTAAGCGCCAGTGACGACCTGCAACCCAATGCCAGTGGCCTGCTGGTGTTCACCCAGGACTGGAAGGTGCTGCGCAAGCTGACCGCGGACGCGGCCAAGATCGAGCAGGAATACGTGGTCGAGGTCGCAGGCGAGATGATCGACCACGGCCTCAACCGCCTGAGCCACGGCATGACCTACAAGGGCCGCGAACTGCCGCCGGTCAAGGCCAGCTGGCAGAACGAAAACCGCCTGCGCTTCGCCATGAAGAACCCGCAGCCGGGCGTGATCGCCCTGTTTTGCCAGGCCGTCGGCCTCAAGGTCGTCGCCATCCGCCGCATCCGTGTCGGCGGCGTATCCATCGGCAAGGTGCCGCTGGGCCAGTGGCGCTACCTGTCGGCCAAAGAGAAGTTCTAAAGCCGCCCCCATTCAGACGCCGTGCCCTGGCACGGCGCTCAACACGCATCGATCAGGACAGTAACCATGATTCATAACGATGTACTGCGCAGCGTGCGCTACATGCTCGACATCAGCGACAAGAAGGTCGTGGACATCATCAAGCTGACCGGCTTCAAGGTCAGCCTGGACGAGGTTGTCAGCTACCTGAAGAAGGACGAGGAAGAAGGCTTCGTGCACTGCCCGGACGAAGTCATGGCGCACTTCCTCGATGGCCTGGTGATCTTCAAGCGCGGCAAGGACGAAAGTCGTCCGCCACTGCCGATCGAACTGCCGGTGACCAATAACATCATTCTGAAGAAGCTGCGGGTGGCCTTCGAGCTCAAGGAAGAGGACATGCACGCGGTGCTCAAGGCCGCCGACTTTCCAGTGTCCAAACCAGAACTCAGCGCACTGTTCCGCAAGTTCGGCCATACCAACTACCGCCCCTGTGGCGACCAGTTGCTGCGCAACTTCCTCAAGGGCCTGACCCTGCGTGTTAGAGCTTAAAACAGCTGCAAGCTTCAAGCTGCAAGTTCAAAGCTTGCGGCTTGTAGCTCAAGGCTTGAGGCTTGCCAAATGACCTACAGCGTTTCCCCCATCGGCTTCGTGCGCTCCTGTTTCAAGGAGAAGTTCGCCATCCCGCGCCAGCCGCAACTGGCGCCGGCCGCTCGCGGCGTACTGGAACTGGTGGCGCCCTTTGATCAGGGTGATGCGGTGCAAGGGCTGGAGCAGGTCAGCCATGTCTGGCTGCTGTTCCTGTTTCACCAGGCCCTGGAGGACAAGCCGCGGCTCAAGGTGCGCCCGCCGCGTCTGGGGGGCAACAAGTCCATGGGGGTCTTTGCCACCCGCGCCACCCACAGGCCCAACGGTATCGGCCAGTCGGTGGTCAAGCTGGACAAGGTCGAGGCCAACCGCCTGTGGATCTCCGGCATTGACCTGCTGGACGGCACGCCGATCCTCGATATCAAGCCCTATGTGCCTTACGCCGATATCATTTCTACGGCGAGCAATGACATCGCCAGCGCCGCGCCACAGATTATTCCGGTGCAGTGGCAGGATAACGCCCTGCAACAGGCTCAGATCCACGCTCAGCGCCTCCAGGAGCCTCTGGTGGAGTTGATCGAGCAATGCCTGGCCCAGGATCCGCGTCCGGCCTATCAGGTGCCCACTGCCGAGCGGGAATACGGCGCGCAGTTCTGGGACCTGGACGTGCGCTGGCATTACCCCGAGCCGGGGCTGATCCGGGTGCTGGAAGTGGTCCCGGCGAGCTGAACCCCGGAAACGAAAAAGCCCGCGTTGCCTGGGAAGGCAACGCGGGCTTTTCTGTGTCTGGGAGCAGGTGCCCAGTCAGCATGAACAGGCTGACTGGACAGGCTTCGCGAGCAAGCTCGCTGCTACTTTTCGACGAAGGCGCGTTCGATCAGGTAGTCGCCCGGTTCGCGCATGCGCGGCGAAACGGTCAGGCCGAAGCTGTTGAGCACTTCGCTGGTTTCTTCCAGCATGCTCGGGCTGCCGCACAGCATGGCGCGGTCGTCCTGCGGGTTGATCGGTGGCAGGCCGATGTCGCGGAACAGCTTGCCGCTGCGCATCAGGTCGGTGAGACGGCCTTCGTTCTCGAACGGCTCGCGGGTCACGGTGGGGTAGTAGATCAACTTCTCACGCAGCGCTTCACCGAAGAACTCGTTCTGCGGCAGGTGCTCGGTGATGAACTCGCGGTAGGCGACTTCGTTGACGTAGCGTACGCCGTGGCACAGGATCACTTTTTCGAAACGCTCGTAGGTTTCCGGATCCTGGATCACGCTCATGAACGGCGCCAGGCCGGTGCCGGTGCTGAGCAGGTACAGGTGCTTGCCCGGCTTCAAGTCATCCAGCACCAGGGTGCCGGTGGGCTTCTTGCTGATGATGATCTCGTCGCCTTCCTTCAGGTGCTGCAGCTGGGAAGTCAGCGGACCGTCCGGAACCTTGATGCTGAAGAATTCGAGATGTTCTTCCCAGTTCGGGCTGGCAATGGAGTAGGCACGCATAAGCGGACGGCCATTGGGCTGTTGCAGGCCGATCATCACGAACTGACCGTTCTCGAAGCGCAGACCCGGGTCGCGGGTGCACTTGAAGCTGAACAGAGTGTCATTCCAGTGATGAACACTGAGGACACGCTCGTGGTTCATGTTGCTCATGTATGGGGGCTCCTAGAAATTGCCTGCGCTGACCATGAGCGCAATTGCACAGCATTCTAATGGCGGCGACAATATCTGTTAACTGGATTATTAAGATAAGGGTTATCGGTTATATCGATATGCGATTTACTCTCCGTCAACTGCAAGTCTTCGTCGCCGTCGCCCAGCAAGAGAGTGTTTCTCGTGCTGCGGGGCTGCTCTCCCTATCGCAATCGGCCGCCAGTACCTCGATCACCGAGCTTGAGCGCCAATCCAGTTGCCAGCTGTTCGACCGTGCCGGCAAGCGCCTGAGCCTCAACGCCCTGGGCAAACAGCTTTTGCCACAAGCGGTGGCGCTGCTGGACCAGGCCAAGGAAATCGAGGACCTGCTCAACGGCAAGTCCGGCTTCGGCTCGCTGTCGGTGGGCGCGACCCTGACCATTGGCAACTACCTGGCCACCCTGCTGATCGGCAGCTTCATGCAGGTACACCCGGAGAGCCAGGTGAAGCTCCATGTGCAGAACACTGCGCATATCGTGCAACAGGTGGCTCACTACGAAATTGATCTGGGTCTAATCGAAGGCGACTGCAGCCACCCGGATATCGAGGTGCAGACTTGGGTCGAGGATGAGCTGGTAGTGTTCTGCGCGCCCCAGCATCCACTGGCCAAACGCGGTCACGCCAGCATGGAGGAGTTGACCCACGAAGCCTGGATTCTCCGCGAACAGGGCTCAGGAACCCGCCTGACCTTCGACCAGGCCATGCGTCACCACCGCAGCGCGCTGAATATCCGCCTGGAACTGGAGCACACCGAAGCCATCAAGCGTGCGGTGGAGTCGGGATTGGGAATTGGCTGCATCTCCCGCCTGGCGCTGCGCGATGCCTTTCGCCGCGGCAGCCTGGTGCCGGTGGAAACGCCGGGCCTGGATCTGGCCCGGCAGTTCTACTTCATCTGGCACAAGCAGAAGTACCAGACCTCGGCCATGCGCGAATTTCTCGAACTGTGCCGTGCCTTTACCGCCGGGGTACAGCGCAGCGACGAGATCGTCCTGCCGAGCATTCCTTAGATCAGGATCACTGCCCAGACGATAGTGATCATGCTCAGGGCGACAAACTGTGCCGCGCTGCCCATGTCCTTGGCGTTCTTGGACAGTGGGTGGCGATCCAGAGAGATTCGATCGATCGCCGCTTCCACCGCCGAATTGAGCAACTCGACGATCAGCGCCAGCAGGCACACGGCAATCAGCAGCGCGCGCTCGACCCGGCTGACATGGAGCAGGAAGCTCAAGGGAATCAGGATCACGTTGAGCAGCACCAGTTGACGAAAGGCTGCCTCGCCGGTGAAGGCGGCGCGCAAGCCATCGAACGAATAGCCGGCGGCGTTAAGGATGCGTTTAAGACCGGTTTGACCTTTGAAAGGCGACATAAGCAGGGCAACTGAAGAAAAAGGAGTGGGGAAGCTAGTTCAACCAAAGTCAAAAAAGCGTGAACCAGCCGCCGGTTAATGGCTGGAAATTGACTCAAGTTGTTGCAAAAGCAAGGCCGCCTGGGTGCGGGTACGAACCCCGAGCTTGCGGAAGATCGCCGTCACGTGGGCCTTGATCGTGGCTTCCGAGACACCCAGTTCGTAGGCGATCTGTTTGTTCAGCAAACCTTCGCAGACCATGGTCAAGACCCGGAACTGCTGGGGCGTCAGACTGGCCAGGCCTTCGCTGGCGGCCTTGGCTTCTGCCGAGACACTGACTTCTTCAAACGCCTGGGGCGGCCACCAGACATCACCGTCCAGCACACTGCGCACCGCCTGTTGAATGACTTCCAGGGAACTGGACTTGGGAATGAAACCGCTGGCCCCGAACTCGCGGGAACGGACCATGACGGAGGCTTCTTCCTGGGCCGACACCATCACCACCGGAATCTGCGGGTATTGCCCGCGCAGCAGCACCAGGCCGGAAAAGCCGTAGGCGCCGGGCATGTTCAGATCCAGCAGGACCAGGTCCCAGTCGGCTTTTTCGGTCAGGCGGGTTTCCAGTTCGGCGATGCTCGCCACTTCCACCAGACGCACATCAGGCCCCAGGCCCAGGGTGACGGCTTGATGCAGCGCACTGCGAAACAGCGGGTGGTCATCGGCAATCAGGATTTCGTATGTGGCCATTTTTCAAATGATCCTGTTTTTCATGGCAGGACTGATGCATTCAGCCCTCATCCAGGCAACACGAGTGCTCGCCAGAGTGCGACACCCAAAGAGCACGAACACCGCGAAAAGCCTGAGCAAAACGGTGGTTCAAACAGCGCTGGCGCCCTAATCGGCGCCAAGCATGCCCAGCGCAGCCGGGGTGGTCAAGCGTGAAGCTTTGCGGCATCTTTGCCGGCTAACTAATAAGAGAGCCATCATGCGAAGCCAAGCCTTGCGTGCCGATGTCCTGATGCTGATCACCGCTGTCATCTGGGGATCGGCGTTCGTTGCCCAAACCTCCGGCATGAATCATATCGGTCCCTTCCTTTATTCCGGACTGCGCTTCGCCCTGGGTTCACTCTGCCTGCTACCGCTGGTCCTGCGCAGGGCGGCGGCCGATCGCCCTGCCGAACCGCTGCTCAATCGCGGCCTGCTGATGGGCGGCATGCTCATGGGACTGGCCCTTGCCCTGGGGATCAATCTGCAGCAGGTCGGGCTGTTATTTACCAGTGTCACCAATGCTGGGTTCATCACCGGGCTTTACGTCATTGTAGTGCCGCTGCTGGGATTGCTGATTGGCCACAAGACCGGCCTTGGCACCTGGATCGGCGCGGTGCTGGCCGTGGTAGGGATGTTCCTGCTGAGCGTCAGCGACGGCTTTCAGGTGGCCTCTGGCGACTGGCTGCAACTGATCGGCGCCTTTGTCTGGGGCGGGCATGTGATTCTGGTGGGGGTATTCGCCAGCCGCCATGACCCGATTCGCCTGGCCTTTCTGCAATTTGCCACCTGCTCGGTGGTGAGCCTGATCCTGGCGCTATGTCTGGAGCCGATTCGCTGGAGCGCAATCGTCGAAGCCGGTCCAGCCATTGTTTATGGCGGGGTGATTGCCGTCGGTGTCGGCTACACCTTGCAGGTGATCGCTCAAAAGGATGCGATAGCCTCCCACGCCGCGATCATCCTCTCCCTCGAAGCCGTGTTCGCCGCCATCGCCGGAGCCTGGCTGCTGGATGAATCGCTGCAGATGCGCGGCTATTTCGGCTGCGCCCTGATGCTCGGCGGCATGCTGGTAGCCCAGCTATGGCCACAGAAACCCCAGGCAAGCGCTGCCGCTACACAAAAGGCTTGAGCCGGGAGTGCACTTCATCCTCGGGATCGATGGCCTTCTGGAACTTCGCCGACAGGTAATGGGTGCTGAACACATCAAGGTAAGCATCAAGCACCTGGCTGACCTGCTCGTCCCCCGCCAGCTCCAGGCATAACGCGGCCACCTCGGCGGTACAGAAGTGGTCGTCGCGCTTGGAGCGGCGCAGTTTGTAGCGCGAAAGCTTCTCGGACGACAGGCTCAGGACCGGCAAGTGCTCAAGATACGGGCTCTTGCGGAACATCTTGCGTGCTTCGCTCCAGGTGGCGTCCAGCAGAATGAACAGCGGGCGCTTACCTGCTTGCAACCGGACCTCACTGACCACCCGCTCGGGGGCCACGAACTCTCCAGGGAACACGATGTAGGGCTGCCACTGCGGATCAGCCAGCAAGGCCAGCAACTGTGGATCGACCTCGGTACGGGACCAGTGGAACGCCCAGGTGTCGGCAATCACATCGGCGATCAACCACCCGGTATTGCTCGGCTTGAGCGGCTCCACATCGTGCATCACCAGGCACATGGCCGACTCGGCGCTGACCTTTGGCCGCCAGGCGCACAGGCAATGACTGGGAATCACCCGGCAGCGCGGGCAACGCTCGGCTCGCGAGCCTCGGGCAAAAAAGGGTTTGACCACACGAGCCATACGCAGATCACGTAGGCGGGATACCGCGTGGCTCATCGCAGGCCACGCCGGCAAAGGGCAGGAATCAACACGTAAAAAACTCAAGGCAGGAAAAAGTCGGACAAGTTTATCAGAGCTATCTGTTCAAACCTGTACCGCCTTCCTGGCTCTCCCCCTATAATTCGTCGCCACTGAACGCACAGTCGAGTGACTGGTCGAAGCTTCAGTCATTGCACCAGGAGAGTTTCATGTTGCGCTTTACCATCCCTACCGTCGCCCTTCTGCTCGCCTTGCCTCTGGGCGTTCAGGCTGCGTCTTTGCAAGAGTTCGAACTGAGCAAAATGCTGGAGAAGGTCGCTGCGGAAAGCAACGTCGGCACTCCCCGGGAAATCAACGAAAACATCCTCGATCAGGGGTATACCGTTGAAGGCAAAGAGCTGATCAACCACCTCAGCGTCCAGTCCGGCCACGCCACCCAGATGCGCGCCAATCCCAAGGCGGTCTACCTACAACTGGGTGCCAGCGTCTGCCGCAACCCCAACTACCGCAAGCTGATGGCCAAAGGCGCAATCATGCGCTACGAATTTACCGAGAACCGCACCAATCGCCCGGTAGCCTCGGCACGCTTCCAGGAATCGGACTGCCCCTCGCAGAACCCCCCCAAGAAGAAGTAATCAAGAGCGGGCCGCGCGTCTCTGCAGATCCTCGGCGCGCAACTCCGCCACCAGGGCTTGCAGATATCGCGAGTGCGGCTCCTCCCCTGCCAGGCGCCGCCGGCACTCTTCCTCAAGGCTCAAATCATGGGCCGCCGCAGCGGCTTGCAACAGCTGGTACAACTGCGGATCGATTTCCAGCACAACAGTGGTCATCCCTTGCCTCCTTGCCCATGGCTGGCACGAATGAACGCCTGCGGTCCCTTCCCGGACCCAGCGCTGTAACTTAGTAAATCAGGGCTACAGCCCCCTGCCGCCGCGCCCGACCAATGGTGTAGAAGCCGCTCAGTTCATCAAGAAGCGATTGCCAGCCAAGACTTTATGGGCACATGATCAGGTCATGTCCGAAGGTTCCCATCAACGGTTTGAGGACGGTTCAGGAGACCGCCCTGGTGCGTCTTGCAGTGCAATTGTTTTCTCAATAAAGGAAAGCAGAACCTCTGTGGATACCTCGATTGCCGCCCAGCGACGGTCAGCGCAATCGGCTCAGGAGAATTGCTCGCACGCTGGGCTGAGCAAGCAGCGACACAGGCAGTGTCGTGGCACATTCGAATACCTCGAACGTGCACAAGGTTCTGTGCAGAAGGAGAAGCTGAATGCCTTACCAATCGAATGACCTGTTAACCCGTCATTTTCAGAGCAAGGGCGCCGACCTCACGAGCCAGGTCGAAGCGCAACTCAACCAGATTGCCCCCAACAGCCCGAATATCCCTCTTTATCACGATATGGTTCTCACTGTCCTGCGCATGGCCGAGGACGACCTCAATCGCTGGAACGCCAAGATCACTCTGCAAGCCCTGCGTGAACTGGAACATGCCTTCAGAGTCCTGGAACAGTTCAAGGGCCGACGCAAGGTGACAGTGTTCGGCTCGGCGCGAACCCCCAGCGAGCACCCGCTGTATGCCATGGCCAAGGAGCTGGGCGCAGCCCTGGCACGCTCGGACCTGATGGTCATCACCGGTGCCGGAGGCGGCATCATGGCTGCGGCCCATGACGGCGCGGGCCTGGAGCACAGCCTGGGATTCAACATCACCCTGCCCTTCGAACAACATGCCAACCCGACTGTCGGCGGCACGGAGAACCTGCTGTCATTCCACTTCTTCTTCACTCGCAAGCTGTTCTTCGTCAAGGAAGCGGATGCCCTGGTGCTCTGCCCCGGTGGATTCGGCACCCTGGATGAAGCACTGGAAGTCCTGACCCTGATCCAGACCGGCAAAAGCCCCCTGGTGCCAGTGGTGCTATTGGACGTACCTGGCGGGCAATTCTGGCAGGGCGCCCTGGACTTCATCCGCAACCAGCTGGAAGCCAATCGCTACATCCTGCCCAGTGACCTGAAGCTGGTGCGTCTGGTGCATAGCACCGAAGACGCCGTCAAAGAAATCCAGCATTTCTACGCCAACTTCCACTCCAGCCGCTGGCTGAAGCAAGAGTTCGTCATTCGCATGCACCACTATCTCGATGAACAGGCGCTGGCACAGATGCAGGCGGAGTTCTCCGACCTGTGCCTCAGTGGCCGGTTTCAGCAACATGCCTACCGTGGAGAGGAGCACGATGAAGCGCAATTCAGCCATTTGATACGACTGTCGTTCACTTTCAACGCTCGCGACAATGGCCGCCTGCGGGAACTGATCGACTTCATCAACCTGCCGCAGAACTGGGCCAGACAGCCCCCCAAGGCTCACCAAAGCGTGAGAGAAACCAGCAACGCCAACTGATCCGCTGGCATCACGCAGCGGGTACCGCCTCAGTCATCCAGCCCTCGGCCGCTCAACAGGCGGCCGATCATGTCCATGGAGTAGCCGCGATAACTCAGAAAGCGCCCTTGCTTAGCCCGCTCCCGGGCATCCGCAGGAAACTGCCCGGCAAACTTGCGCTGCCAGACCTCTCGCAACTGCTCTTGCCAGTCGATACCGCACTCACGCAGTGCAAGATCGATATCACCTCGCTGCAAGCCGCGCTGGCTGAGTTCTTCGCGAATACGCATTGGCCCGTAACCTGAGCGGGCACGGTAGGAAACAAAGCTTTCGAGATAACGGGATTCGGACAGCAATCCCTCTTCCGTCAAACGATCCAGGGCTGCTTCGATCATTTCAGGAGGGGCGCCGCGCTGACGCAGTTTACGCGTCAGCTCGACTCGACCGTGCTCGCGTCGCGCGAGCAGGTCCATTGCAGTTCGCCGCACCGCGACGAGGGTATCGAGTACGGCGATCATTGGATCAATCAGATATCAGCGTCGGCCATATCATCTTCGGTCTCTTTGACCGGATTGGCTTTGACGTCTGGCGAACCGGTCAGCAACTTATCGCGGATTTGTTTTTCCAGCGCGTTGCCGATTTCCGGGTTGTCCTGCAGGAACTTGGCCGAGTTGGCCTTGCCCTGACCGATCTTGTTGCCCTGGTAGCTGTACCAGGCGCCAGATTTTTCCAGGAAACCGTGCAGTACGCCCAGGTCGATGATCTCGCCGTTGAGGTAGATGCCCTTGCCGTAAAGAATCTGGAACTCGGCCTGACGGAACGGCGGAGCCACCTTGTTCTTGACGATCTTGACTCGGGTTTCGCTACCGACCACCTCGTCGCCTTCCTTCACCGCGCCGGTACGACGGATGTCCAGGCGAACCGAAGCGTAGAACTTCAGGGCGTTACCACCGGTGGTGGTTTCCGGACTGCCGAACATCACGCCAATCTTCATGCGGATCTGGTTGATGAAGATCACCAGGCAGTTGGCGTTCTTGATGTTACCGGTGATTTTACGCAGCGCCTGGGACATCAGGCGGGCTTGCAGGCCCACGTGCATGTCGCCCATTTCGCCTTCGATTTCAGCCTTGGGCACCAGGGCCGCTACGGAGTCGACGATGATCACGTCAACCGCGTTGGAGCGCACCAGCATGTCGGTGATTTCCAGGGCCTGCTCGCCGGTATCCGGCTGGGAAACCAGCAGATCGTCGACATTCACACCCAGCTTGCCAGCGTATTCCGGATCCAGCGCGTGCTCGGCGTCGACGAAGGCACAAGTGGCACCGGCTTTCTGCGCCTGGGCGATGACCGACAGGGTCAAGGTGGTTTTACCGGACGATTCAGGACCGTAGATTTCAACGATACGGCCTTTTGGCAGACCGCCAATGCCCAGAGCGATGTCCAGGCCCAGAGAGCCGGTGGAAATGGCCGGGATCGCCTGACGGTCATGATCGCCCATACGCATTACGGCACCCTTGCCGAATTGACGTTCGATCTGACCCAGGGCCGCAGCCAAGGCTTTCTTCTTGTTGTCGTCCATTAAAGTCCTCACGTAATCAATAAGGCCTGACGGCCAACACCTGTATAAGTAGCCAGTATTATTCCACAGCGCTCAAGGATCGCCTACCCCTGATTTGCGATTTCTGCTGCGGCGTGTTGCAGCAGCCCCTCTAGCGCGGCCTTCACCGTTTGTCGGCGGACCTCATCGCGATTCCCGGGGAAGTGCCGGCACTCGGCAGTCAGTGTCTCTCCCGCGCCCCAGGCCAGCCACACGGTACCCACCGGCTTTTGCGCGGAACCGCCATCCGGCCCGGCGATACCACTGACCGCCACGGCGAAACGCGCATGACTCTTGGCCTGCGCCCCGCGGACCATGGCTTCGACAACCTCGCGACTGACCGCACCGACCGAATTGAACAAATCGGCCGGCACATTCAATTGCAGGGTTTTCTGACGATTGGAATAGGTGACATAACCGGCCTCGAACCAGGCCGAGCTGCCCGGGATCCGCGTGATTGCCTCGGCAATCCCACCACCGGTGCAGGACTCCGCCGTGGTGACATGAGCATTCAGAACCTGCAGACGCCGGCCGAGTTCAGCGGCAAGCTGGGTAATTTCTTTCACAATCCTCTCCTGATGGGGCTGGCGTGTGCTTACCGTACACCAGCAAAGACGGCTTGCAAGTGACAAGCCGTCAGGAAAACCAACGGCTCTGGAACACGGCTTCAGACCAGGAAGCCCCAAACAACAGGAAAGCGCTCGCGCAAGATCGCGAAGCTGGATACACAGCTCAGGCCAGCAAATCCCAAGTCAACGCGATTGCACCACCCGGAGTGGATGCATATGCCCACAATGCCTGGCCTGCGGGAATACGGATCGGGTAAGGCATGACAATCTCGGAGTCACTGCCGGAGATACTAGAGCCGTTACCCGAGAAGATGATGGCCGCATTGGCGATGGAAGACCCGGTCGGTCCCACATACAGATCGACGACACCGGTGGAGGTCTTGATCAACCCCGTCTGGATGATCAGGCCACCGGTGTTTTGGGCCGCCGAAACGATCTCCACAACGCCTTTTGGGAATACGGTAATGAAATGTTTGCCCATGGTTACTGCGTTCATATTTTTCACCTTTGCATGGAAGTAGCGGTCACGGAAAGTGCCGTTTTCATGTCGCTCAAAGGCGATTGCCCAAGGCTCGAGGCCTTCACGTGATTCAAGGTTCCGCAGCGGGAACATTTGATCTGCAGCTCGGTAAACTCACCCACCCGGGCGAGAAGTCGTTTGCAATGACCGCATCTGCATTCTTTTAACATCGACAAGTCCATTTGATTTCAACTGCCCCACACCGCCGCAGCGATCCGTTTCATAAATGTCTCAACGCCGTCAGTGCATCGCCGGAGCACCTTGCATCAGCGCCTGAGACTCCCGTACCCACTGCTGCAACGCCCTCAATTGCTCGGCGTTGGCATGGCATTGGCTGTAGTTGTCGACGACGCTGACGGCGACGGTAGAGAGTGCAAGGCCCGAGGCGGCGTCATCAGCGACGCCGGGGCCTGCGGCCACGGGCAGGTTGGCGGCGCCGGCGTCGTGCACCCGGACAAAACCACCAGGCACAACACAGGCGTTATCAGCTGCTTTCGAAACATGGATCGGAACCTCCTTGGTGATAGTGGCGCCCGCCTGATAGACCTTGACGACGCGATCGACGTACTCGACCACCACCTTCTCCTTGACCCGACCCAACGCCTGGCCCTGCTCGAAGGATTGTTGCAGTCGAGCCTCGTCCAGGCGCTGCTGCTTACTGCGTTCGCTACCGGCACCGCTGACGAAGCCAAGTGCATAGAGCAACCCAGCCACGACCGCGATGGCCAGCCAACTGCGGATATTCATCACGCCCTCCCTTGACCGATATGAAATGCATCAAGCGACCTGCAAAAATCCCTGTAGCCGCTGCCGCAGGCTGCGAAAAGGTCCGCAGGACCTTCCCTCCAGGTCCAATCGCAGCCGACGGCAGCGGCTAAAAAAGCTGCCCGCCTCTGCATGAACTCAGACCACGGGCAGGCACAACACCGCCCGCGCCCTGGCCCAGAGTTGCAGACGATCCTGCAGCCCGTTCAAACCGCCATTGATGCGGCGGGTGATGCTGTTGAACTCATCGCGATCGGCCAGGGCATTGAGCCCGCCGCGCTCCCAGAACCAGGCCGCCGACTCAGCGGCCCATTGCGGCTGCTCCAGCAGCTCCGGCAGCTCCAGCAGGCGCTCATCGCCAAACAGCCCGAGGCTGCACTGGCGATAGTTGCTGCGCCCGGTGATCTGGATCAGCCCGCGCCCGCGATACCGCTGGCCGTCGCCATCGACTTCTGGGGTATTGCCCAGGCGTGCCGCGAGCGTGCCGGTGTCGTACTTGCTCAGGTATTGATCACTGCCCAGCTCGCGCACGTATTGCAGTTGCCCGGATTCGTGACCGATCTGGGCCAGAAAGGCCGCCTGACGCTTCGGCGTATCGATCTGCCGATGAGCCATGGCGGTGTTGAGTGGAGAAACAAAAACGCCCGCTTGGCGGCGGGCGTTAGGCATGATTTGTTGCAGTTGTAGTTCGGTGATTGGCATACACAATCTTCAATCAGAAAAGAAACCATCCCAGTGAAAAGGGGTGTCTATTGGGTTTGTTCAGTGATCCGCAGCGGTGCAACCGGGCGATATTGACTATCGGGAAAGTTGGGAGACTGCGGCCAGTCGCGCAGCAATTGGATATAGCTAATCAACTCCTTAAATTCATCATTATTGAGAGTTGCAACCACACCGTTTTCGACTTGGTCGCGATGCCGCTCACGAAGCCACATGACTGCAGATAGCTGAGCATCACGCCAACTCCGTTCTTGTGAAGGGAGGTCAATGCTTGGCTCAGGAGCATCTACCAAATAAGGCAACCCGCTATCGTCATGAACTCGAATTTTTCCAGGTTCTGGATTACCGATCACCGACAGATACAAATCTTCCGACACTTCAACTACATCTGCTGGTAGTACCGAGTGCATTCCAACCAAATAAGTTGTCCCGGTACTTGGACTATAAAAACGTTTCACTTACACCCCCTATCAGAAACCGATCGCAATATAGTTCGCAGGCTGATTCGCCGATACGCCATTAAAAACCTTACAGAATGCTGTAAAGGAGGATTGAGTTTTTGCGGTAACCGTCAACCCATACTCATTCATCGCAATGGCAGAGGCGACATTAGAGATGACAACAAAACATGCATTGGGAAATGCAAGCGGATAAGAAGTTGTTTGCGCTGCAGCACTCAAGGGAAGAGTATTGCCCCATTGGATAATTACACCTCCTAACCAAGAAGGAAGAGCCACATAGCCATTTGCAGCAAGGCTAATAGAGAAACCAAGACGTAGTTGTCTCGGCGTCACGATTTTCGAGGCACTGCTTCCAACGTTTATGTCAGTTTGACTGGCTATCAATGCTGTACCTCGATTGGTTTCAGTGGCTTGAGCAGCCAAAGGAACCAGTGCAGCAACATCGATATTTCCCTGATTGGTCGGCGCGTTCCAGGCCTTGATGCACCACATAACCGCCAGGTTGCGAGGGCGGGTCTCATCAGCTGTACGAGCTACTCGAGAAGCATCAAATGTAAAGCGGGGCCGTGTTGATGCGTAGGCAACGCTTTCACCCTGCCCCCCGCCGTCCTCTAAAGTAAACGCCCCTGTTGCTGAGTTTAAAGGCCCAAACGCCGTATACACCGTCATGGTACCGGTGATGTTCTGCAACGCATCCATCTGGCCACTGCCAAGCGTTCGCCCCGTATCCACCCCCCCCCCCAGATCCCCACCCCCCCAAAAACCCCCCCCCCCCCCCCGCCAACAGAAAGTGCCCCCCCCCCCCCCCCCCGCGGGGGTGGGCGCTCCCCCCGCAACCCCCCCAACACGGCGCGGCGCTCTGCGCGTCCCAGCTGCCACCCCCTCCATGAATACCC